>NZ_JAQMUA010000242.1:0-32541 GCF_028330895.1 Kamptonema animale CS-326
CTCTTCCTCCGACTGATCTTGAGGTGGCGGCGGTGGTGGCGGTGGCGGTAATTCGTCTGGCGGAGTTTGAACGATCGTAGCGCGGGGTACAATTACCAATTCTACGGCGCGACGCAAATCGTCAGCCGTGACATCAGTACGTCCCTCCAAAGCCGCCGCAGCTTTAGCTACTCGCATCGCGAATAATTCGGCTCGATGTCCCTGTACGCCGCCACGAATGGATTCTTCTACTAAATAGGCAATTTGTTCGCGCTGAATGCGGACATCTTTAAGCCATTCTCGCGCTAGTAAAATCTGAGTTTTTAAGTTATCAATATCTTCTGTATATTGATCGAGAAAAGCTTGGGGAGAAATAGAATAGGAGAGGGCAGACTCTACGGCTTGCACTCTTTCATCTAATCCCAGAAGAGCATCGGCGGAAAGCGCGATCGCAATTCTATCTAACAAATGTTCTCTCAGCGGGCCTTCTTCGGGGTTGTAGGTAGCAATAAATAGCGGTTGGCAGGGATGTTCAAAGCTAATTCCCTCTCGCTCAATCCGGTTGCGACCTTCGGTTAAAACTGTCAGCAATTGGTTAGAAATATTGTCATCGAGAAGATTGATTTCATCGACGTAGAGCACGCCTCGGTGCGCTTGGGCTAATAATCCCGGTTGAAATGCGGTTTCACCTAGTTTTACAGATTGCTCGACATCAACTGAACCTAAGAGCCGATCTTCTGTAACTCCTAGAGGAATTTGTACGAAGGGTGCGGGAATGATTTTGGTTGCTAATTCTTCTCCTTCCCTTGGTTCCTCGTTACAGATGGAATCTTTAATGATTTCAATCGGTGGTAGTAAACAATGTAAGGCTCTTGCCATGACAGATTTAGCAGTACCTCGGCGGCCTGCGATCGCGACTCCTCCCAATCCCGGATCGATGGCGGCCAAAAGCAGGGCTAATTTAATCGCCTCTTGCCCCACAACGGCTGTGAGGGGAAAGGCAGTCATAGTAGATGTAAATTGAGTCATTATTTCTATTATTTTTTAATCCGCTTTGCCTATTACTACTTTAAAGCAAAACGCGACCCGACACAAACCCCCTGGGATTATCCTCTCAAACCCATCTGGAAAAATGACAGCTTATTACGTCTGATCGTGATTAATTTATCAACTATTACTTGACAAAGTTCCCTCCTAATTACCAATATTAATCGTATAATCCACCCCAAATTACTATAGAACTGTATTCATTAACGAGAATAGGAATGAGAATTAGCACAAAGCGCTCAGGCATTTTTAGATAGTGATAAACTCTCCCAGGTTTCTCGTATAAGTTGCCATTCAAGTTGGTTCCATCCTCGCGCACTCATCCAATCTGGACTGGCTGGCGTACCGATTACAACGAATCCATAGCGTTTTGCTAACCTTGATACGCGTAAGTTAGCACTGACAGAAATACCGCGAATTTCGTTTAACCCCAAATCGCGAAACCCAAATTCAATTAAAGCTTTCCCAACCTCAATAGCATAGGCGTAACGCCCCCAAAACTGAGGTGCTAACTCGATACCTAGTTCTGCTTGTTCGGGGCCATAACTATCACGGCGCAAACCACCACAGCCAACTAATTCTAGAGTACGGCGATCGACTATAGCAAGCTGATAATTGCGCCGAGGGTGTTCAGTTGCCCATTCCCTAAACCTTTGAAGTAGTTCGCGGGTAAAGCTGGGTGTAACTTCTTCTGGCGCACAGAATTCGGCATAGCGAGGGTCAGCATGATAGGCCAAAAATGCAGGTTCATCTTCTCTGGTAAAATCCCGTAGGAGAAATCTGTTAGTGACGATTTCCATAGCTAGCGCTCTCACCTGCTCGATCGATCGGAATCGAATATTGATCTAATTTAGTTTAACCTCTAATTAATAATTGTAGGATGTAGCCTTTTACAATTGGCAAGTCATTTCTTATATAGAAATAAATTTTTTCTAGTCTGCTAGTCAAGTGCTGCGATAGAAATTACCGAGACATTTAAGAAGAACGTGGTTTTTCTGGAATAGGTAAACCATATAAAAATAAATGCAATATCTCTAGAGGAGACATCGGAGGGCTATGAATCATAAAGTCATCACTTCCTGGATGTATATGGAACCGCATACCACGCTCTTCATTATCATGATTAGGTAAGTTAAGATCGAACCTTATGAAACTAACTTGACTATCCTCTGGAAATCGAATCTCAAAATCAAACCCAATAATTTCTGCTGGTCTTAAAGCTTCATCTACCAGAATGGAAAAGTCGAACCAACATCCATCAACTCTTTCAAAGTGGGGAATTTCTTTAATTCGCTTAAAATTACGCCCTCCCCCGATAATGGCAATCTTGCTCTTATCTGGAGTCATCTTGAGAAGTTTATGAATTTCTTCAAGCTTAGTTTTCAAAACTCTTTGATCGCGAGCTGTATTCAGGCATTTAAAAATTTGAGTATAAAGCTCCTTGGCTTTTGAAACTGTTAGTGGTGTTGCTTTAATTGAGCGGTGCTGAATCTCTTCACACATCATCTCCCAAGTATTTTTATCGTTCAATTAGATCCTCCCGCTCTAGAAGAATAAGCCATTCTCCATATTCAGGATCAGATGGTAGTTGATATGCTTCCGCAAGCGCAATAACTTCCAAATCTGACTTTCCTGACCATTCTCGGAGTGCTGATAATCTTGCCTGACGCTCCTCTGTAGTCAATAATTCTACACCTAAGAGGAGACTGAATATTCTCGAACCAAGCCAACTTGCAAAATTAGGTGCATAGTTAAGCATGGCTTTGGTAGCTTCTAAAGACAGAATTAGAATTCCTCCACGCTTTTCCTGGTCTAGTCTGCTCCTTAAAGAATCAAATTTTTGCCAATCTTCTTGAAGCCATGATTCAAAATCACGAAGTAATAAATAGCTTTGCGGAGCCTGACTAATTTGATTAAGGAGACTAAGAGCTCCACTATTAGCAGAAATAACTCCTATATCACAGTCTATAAAAATCTTGAGCATTTCTCTAAGTTCATCAATAGCTTTATCAAAATCTAGGGGGGATAGAATCGTGGTTAACCAGATATTACCTTCGGGTTGTGCGCCAACTCGTTGCAACAATTCATCAATAGAAATTGATTTAATGTCATAAGTTTTCATTATTCAAACTGTGCTGTATTTTTTGATCTTTTTGAATGAACTGAAGCAATGGGCGAATTGCAGGATGAACTGTATACCGTGCTTTTGGATATCTATATTCAAGAATACGTCCTGTTACCAAAAGTATAATTCCCTCATCTGTTATAGGAAGGAAGGTATTTCCTACTAGCATATCTAAGAGAATCTCAAGTTCCCGATCGGAAAGCCCTAACAGTTTTGCTCTGCCAAATGAGGCAACGGAAGTTTCAACATGGGTTTGCTGTAAATTTTCACTATCTGCTAAGTATGCCTCTTCGATTGAGGCTTGTGTTAAATTGATCAGATCGCGTAAAACTCCACCAGAATAATGAATAAGGCTTTGGAGTGCAGATTGTTCTATAAATCCTTCTGAAGCACGAACTTCTATGATTTTTTCAAAAAAACTATAAGCATCTGCATCATCTTCAACATCAAAACACGATCGATAATCGAAGTAATTCACTGCTTGTTTTAG
Source organism: Kamptonema animale CS-326 (assembly GCF_028330895.1). Taxonomy (NCBI): domain Bacteria; kingdom Bacillati; phylum Cyanobacteriota; class Cyanophyceae; order Oscillatoriales; family Microcoleaceae; genus Kamptonema; species Kamptonema animale. The sequence goes on from NZ_JAQMUA010000242.1 coordinate 3,642, forward strand.
AAGCTCTTGGTTATCATAAAACGCCCGTAAATGCCCCACAATAACAAGTCCAATACCTATAGATGAAAGGTTTTGCAGGTCAGTAGTAACAAGTTGCAAAAAGGATTGTGTATTATCAAGTCGATCTAAGCCATCAAATAGTAAAATAATATCTCCATATTTCTCAGCAGCAGCCTTATCGAGACGACTGATTGCCTGTAATACTTTTTTTTCCTGCTCATGAGATTTTTTTACAAGAATACCCATGGAATGCACAAAGTCAGACAACAGATTTTCATTATATGAATCGAATTCAATATCACCTATAGATCCTGAGTATCCATATGCAATATCTTTGATTAGCTTAATATCTTTTCTGATCGCTTCTTCGTCACTATCCTGCATTAACTCAGAAAATACTACCCCAACAACGGCTGTGAGGGTTCCAGTTGAAATTTTTGAAATATCTGTATATAGACTCACATCTACATAATGAGCAGAGATATCCTCTACTTCTTCGTTGATACGATTACGGGTAACGAGAAGTTGAGTTGTCTTACCAGAGCCAATTCCACCTAATAATAAATGTGTCGAGGATGGGCGAAGTCCTATACGTCCCGAAATTAGCTCCGAAACCGATTTTCGAGGTTCACGAATATAGTAGCCGCTTTCAATTGCTCGTTGAGGGTCTACTGCTCCCTCGAAAGCAGCCATCTGTTCTCTAAAAAACTTTAGCCGATTAGACATCTCGGATACCTGCGGCAATTAGGACAGTTATAGGACTACTATAGCTAATAATAACATTACTAAGAGATTCACTTGCCATATAATCCAATACTTCCAATACGCGATCGCTATTGTCTCAGTCCTGATTCAGAATGAAGTGAGTAATAACAAAGACTCTTAAAACGTCAAAACCTGCTCCAAAAAGCAGGTTTCAACAATCGGAGCGGCGGGATTTGAACCCACGACCCCTACTACCCCAAAGTAGTGCGCTACCAAGCTGCGCTACGCCCCGACACATCTCTTCAATATATCATCAATATCAAGTAAAGTCAAATAAAATTCAAAAAACTTTTAAAACCTGTGCGGCCTGTACTAAACCAGGAACCGCTGCCGCCTCCCAAGAACTTTCGCACCGCCGCCCCGCATTCAAAATCAACTTTATGCTGTAAGCTTCGGGATAACCTTCGGCCTGCATCCATAGCAAATCGCTTTCCACTTCGCAGGCGATTTTCTCCTCATCCATTAACTCAGCAGCCATCAGGCTCATCGTTTCGGCCAACTGCCCCAACAATCTGCAAAAATCATTCAACTCTGCCTCTGTCAACTCGATCGCCCAATCGTCTCCACCCACTAAACCCTTAAATTCTACTGCCTTGGGGTTCCATCCTAAACGCCAACCCGCACCAGTCTTAATTACGCGCTCCATGCTTACGGCATCAATAATTTCGCATCCCCTGGTTGCGGTGCTGGTGGTACTTCAGAAGGCGATCGCTCTTGACTCCCACCCGCAGCAGGTACGCTCGGAGCATTCCCATTAAAAATATCCACCAAAACTTGAATCAAAGTATCCCGCTGAGCGCGATTGAGGCCTTGAATCACAGTGCGATCGCGCTCCATTGGATTTAACCGCAACACATCACCCCCTGGATACACCGACTCTTCCAAAAACTCAGGAGTCACCCCCAAATAGTCAGCTAAAGTTAGCTTCCAATCCAGACGATAATTACCAGGGCGACCCTTGACAAATAAATGATAGCGAATCAGCCGCCCTACCAAAGTATTGTTCGGATCGACTTTCCCAGTCTCCTTTGAAACATAATTATTTTCCTTTGGAAAATCAGGCAACTGTTGATAGACCAACCGCCATGCCTCACTCACCCGCAACTCCTGTAGAGGTTGCTGAGCCAACCGCTGCACCTGAGTTGGTTGGGGGCTCGCCATAGTTAAAGGCGATCGCGCCGATACGCTCAATTCCCCTGATTCAAAAATCCCCCCCAAAACAGTGAGACACGCCACACTCAGAGCGACGATCGCAAAACTCAAAACTAGCTTAAAATTGCTCACAGTTTCGACAGAACCCCTAACCTACTTACAAATCCCCAATAATTTCCGGTTGTGTCAGCTCATCCGACATCTCGAAAATCGCCCGCATCACAGGCTTCATCTGATGGTCATCCATATTATCAAAATCTTCATAGCGGCGGCGTTTCGCCCGGTTCGCCACTTGCACCGTAATCCGGTAGCGATTAGAAGCTGCATTGATCAACTCTTCCGCCCGACGGGTTAACTGAGTTGAATCGAACGTTGGACGCTTAAGCATGAGACTAACCACCTTACATTAATGTTACATTCTATTTTACTATGTCAAGATTCTTGACACTGCCAACGGCATTACGCAAAAGTATAACATCTGCTAATCCCATCCAATGGTTCAGACCTGAAGGCGCGGACAACGCTGCACTCAGTTCGGGAAATAGTTCTGTAAATTCTTTTACTCACTTTTTTTAGATTATGGCAGCAGTAGCCTATTCGTTTCCTCGGTTGCATCAAGTAAATCCTCATCCCCTCAAACTGGTAGCCTTGGGGGATAGCTTAGTTTACGGCTTTGGCGATCACGAAGGCGGTGGCTGGGTAGAGCGACTGCGGCGGTTATGGATGTTGCCCGATAGTCCGGGCCATGTCCTCTACAATTTAGGAGTACGAGGCGATCGCGTTTATCAAGTTGCCCAACGCCTCGAAAACGAATTTCGCCATCGAGGAGAATTGAGAAATCGCCTCCCAGATGCGATTATCCTTTCCGTAGGCATTAACGATTCCCCCAGAGTTCAGTTACCTCACGGTCGCAACTATACTGAATTCGAGCATTTTAAAACAGTTTTGCATCACTTGTTAGACCAGGCCCATCAACTTTGTCCAGTCCTATTTGTCGGCATGGTTCCTGTTGATGAAAGCAAAATGCCATTTCAAAAATGCTTGTACTACAATCAGGCAGACCAGTATAAATATAAAGAAGCCACTTGCCAAGCGTGTTTGGAACGCCACATTCCCTATTTAGATATCTTTGAAAAATGGCTAAGTCGGGGTAAGGATTGGTGGCATCCTCGCCTCTCTGAAGATGGCATTCATCCTAATGTACTCGGCTATCAATCTTTACTCCAAGATGTCCTCCAGTGGGAACCCCTTGACCAAATAGCTAAACAAAAAATTGTTAACAGCTAACAGTTAAAGTTAATAGTTAACTGTTAACTGTTAACTGTTAACTGCAAAATCATGAGAATTCTGCTAGTAGGAGATGAGCAGCGGATTGCCCCAGCTTTAGCTGAAGCAGTCACAGATAACATTGCCTTCGATTTACTAGAATTAGCAGCAAGATTTAGAGCATTACTGCATCGGTGAGTAAAATTTTAACGCCTGTTTTAGAGTGGGAACATCTCTGAGTCAACGCCAACACCTGCCATGACTGTGCGATCCTATGACCTACCCCATCATTCAGCGGCAGCGATCGTAATTTAGCTTGCTTTTTAAGCCCTGGCTCTATCTTATGACTTACTAACAGTTTGATCGCAATCCCCAAAACCGTGAGGATATCTTCAGTTGCTGAAGATTTAGCAAACACTTAGATTAATCCCTAGAAAAATATACTATAAAACCTCTTAAATGTAACTTTAATTACTAATTTAAATACAGATTTGGGTGATAAATATAAATGAAAATACTAAGGTAGGATCGGAAAATGAAAATTAGCGCTCGTAACGTTCTCAAAGCTAAAGTAAAGCAAGTATTACTGGGAGCAGTTAATGCTGAAGTAACGCTAGAAATTGCTCCCGAAATTGAAGTAGTTGCCATCATCACAAAAGCATCTGCCGCCAATCTAGGAATAGTAGAAGGCAAAGAAGCTTACGCAGTAATTAAGGCATCAGATCTAATTGTGGCTGTTGATTAATACCTATATAATTTACACATAAACCAGATTGCTAAAACTGTTTCAACTCGGGTTTATGTGTAAATTTTTTAGATTCCCGGTCTAAAAGGGAAGTATTCAGATAGTTTCAGTGGGGGCAACTTGATTAGGTTCGGTATATAATCCTAACTGTTTCGACAATTCACGGGCAACATGAATTAAGAACTTAGATGCGTCTGGATTATCATGGTGAGCAAAGTAGGCCGCTACTTTTGCCATAGCTTGTATTAAACCAGCATCAATTAAATCTTGATGAGTATCTAATACCTCTGGTTCTTTGCCATTGGGACAATGTAACAATTTATCAATTAAATTCATGTAAAGCTCTTCGCGTTGTGCTGTCATAATTCACCTAAAATTTTTCGAGATGTTTACGTGCTACAATATGAAAAATATGCCAGTATCTCTCCTCCCCCAAAGGGGTTGTTCCTAAATGCTCTTCTTCCTCAAATACCTCAATCTTCCAGCAATTTTGTAGCAAAGCTGTCAATTGTTTACGAGTAACATGAGTCATATAACTACGATCTGCCCATGAGTCTCGTTCACCAAAGAAATGTCCAGAAAAACGCCCTCCTTCCCTCAAACAAGTGGCTATTTTTTCCCACAGTTCAGAGAAATTAGCCGGGGGGCAAAAAGGGAGAGAAAAACTAGCATTAACCAAATCTACTGAATCCGGTAGAGTAACTAATTCAAAACGCTCAACTCGGGTTTCTAGAAGTTTAAAATCAACATCTAAACGGTTACGTAAACGAGTAATTGCATCTACTTGACCGTCAATTGCTAATACCCGCCACCCGCGTTTCAACAACTCTATCGTATCTCGCCCATCCCCACAGCCAAGGTCTATAGCAAAAGGATTTGAATTAAAAGATTGCTCTATTTCAAATCGGGCTAAAGCTGTTAGTAAAGTTGGGCGTGGAGAGCGACCCGCAACTGCTTGATAATAAGCAGTCCAATCTCGGTCAAAAACTTGACTTTTTTCTCCCTTTTCCATCAGTATTAGCAGTGATTTAAGCTTGGACGAGCGAACTGTGAGTGTAACAATTTTTGGGGCAAACTCGCGAACAAGCTTCACAGCCAATACAGTATTCGGGATGAATAATACTCATCACTTTCCGTTCAATCTCATCCTCTTCCTCATTTTCAACAAATTCTCCATCTTCATTCAGGGCTCTTAGCTGTAATACATTGCGACCACAAGCTTTAAAACATCTACCACAGCCAATACATTTATCTTGGTTAATTGCCTCCACAAATTGGGGTGTCCAGGTAGTACCGCCAAAAGTCAAACCGGTTAATGTAGTCATGGTTAAGTGTCTCCTTCAATAGTCTAATCAAGTTGAGATTTGGGATTGAATTTACTCTGTTTAAACATCTGCTCTATTCTCGGTGCGAATACTTGTCGGTTGCACCAATTGCTTACTAGCAATCCCGCAACTGATGCGCCCAACATACTGAATCGACGAGAGATAAATTAGACCAGATAAGCTTCTTGGTGAGTACGAATCGTACAATCAGAACGGGGATAAGCTACGCAGAGAAGAACAAATCCTTTTTCTATTTGTTCGTCCTCTAAAAACACCTGCTCTGATTGATCGACTTTGCCTTCCATTAGTTTACCAACACAGCTAGAACAAGAACCAGAACTACAGGAAAAAGGTAACTCTATATCATGTTCTTCTGCCGCTGTCAGAATGTATTTATCATCCTCAACAGGGATAGTAACATCAATTTCTCGCTTCTTGTTGATCAGCCGCACATTATAAGTTGCCATTTGTCAATTCCTTGAAATCGAAAAAGAAAAAATCAGCGAAAGGTTAGCTACAAGGCACACCTGTAGGAGTACAATTTCCTGCTTGGAAAGATTGACCGCAGCCGCAGGTATCAGTAGCATTAGGGTTTAAAAACTTAAAGCCACTTTGAGTTAAACCTTCAACGTAATCAACTACAACACCTTCCAATAAAGGTGCGCTTTCCTTGTCAATATATACTCGGATTTTCCCCTGTTGTTCCAGCACATCATCTGGCTTTGGTTCGTTGATAATATCCAGAGAATATTGATAACCGCTACAGCCTCCATCCACAATGGAAAATCGAACTCCGCGTTGTGCCTGGTTTTCAGCTTTGCTAGAACCTTGTAGAAAGGCACGAAGCCGCAATTCGGCCACTTCTGTTAATGTAACTGTCATAAAGACTCCTAAGAGATTTGGTAAGGGTTAATAGCTAATCGGGTAAATTTTACCAGGTTCTAAATTCTGGTAATCAGAGATTAAATTCAGAAATTAGATACCTACAAAATCTAGGAAATAGCGATGGGTAAAGACTTTTTGGGAAGAGGTTTTTCCCGTTTGGTTGCACTCGACCTAGAAGGATTTGGAGTTGGGAATTTTTGATTCAACTTGCTTTCCAATTTGTCTCTACTTTTGTGGCTACAAACTGGACAATTTGGATCGTGATAAGGACGACGTTTCGCAAATTCCAAACTGCCTAAATCCATCGTTAACAATTGAGAAAGTAACGGTTTGCCAATTCCTGCCAGTAGCTTAATTGCCTCTAGTGCTGTCAGACAAGCTAGAGTTCCAGATACTGCACCGATTACGCCAAAACCGCGCTTATCCCAATCAGGTTTTTCGGGAAAAATGCAAGATAAACAAGGAGTTTCGCCCGGTACAATTGTGGTTAAATATGCCTCCATGTCGTTCATGGCTGCTTCTACCATTGGCTTATCCCATTGCACGCAGGCAGCATTTAACAAGTCGCGTTCAATGAAGTTATGAGCGCAGTCGAGGACAATATCGGCAGCTTGTACCAAAGTATCTACATTTTCGGGTGTAACATACTCAAAAATTGCATCTACTTGGACATCGGGATTGATTTCCTCTAGTGTTTCTTTGGCTTTAAATACTCTAGGCTTACCTACCCAATCGTCAGTCATCAAAATCTGGCGATTCATGTCATCAAGGCGCAATTCTCCACCTCGAACTAGGATTAATCGCCCAACTCCTGCTACTGCTAAATAAAGTGCAGCAGTGCCACCTAATCCACCGACACCTGTCACCAATACTGTTGATGACTTCAATCGTTTTTGAGCCTCTTCCCCAAAACCAGGAAGCATAATTTGGCGACGGTAACGTTCTAACTCAGTAGGTGTGAGATGTAACACGACAGTTCTCCTCAATCCGTGTCGATTTCTGTTAGTAGAACTACATTTCCTGGCTTCTGATTAAACACCTTGAACAGTTTTTGGTCGAGAGATGTAGAAGTTAAAAACACTTCGTAAGCCGTTAGGAGTGCAACTCGATACTGGGCTAACTTCTCCTCTTCATTTGTGCCTGTAAAAGCTGCATCTATTTCGCCCACAAGTTGAGCGAATTTTTGTAAAATATGCAGGCGATTAACATTCACAATTTTAGGATCGTAGGCAAGCTCGAAGAACTTAAAATAATCTTCGGCATCTAAGAGTTGTTTGAATTCAGACAGAGTTCCGCTCATTTGCCTTCTTCCTGTGTCTTTAGCTGTTGTTTCAAGTCGTTTAACTGACGATAGATTTCATAGGTTTCGGCTGCCAAATCCATTAGGTGTTCGTAATTTGCTGGCAATCCTTCTGCTAAGTCATGAAGATCCATCTTCATTTGTCCGGCCTTACTGTTTAGGCGTTTAATTTGAGTTTTTAGCTCGTCAGCACTGGGATTAACTAGGGTGGTGATTTCGGCTTGAGCCATAGATTTTTGCTGATGGGATTGTTCTTCTTGATTTGTTCTGCTTCGTTTTTGGCAAAAATGGTTCGTAAGCTTGGAAGCATGATTGAACCATTTTTGAATTACGAAGGGATCGCTAAAGGTGACTAAAGCTTGCCTACTTCTGGATAGGATTTACCTAGTTCAATTCCAGATAGGGTGAGCTTTTCTCCTTCTTCTGCTAGCTTTTCTAAGGAGTCAAAGCCGAAGCGTTGAGCATCGCGCAAGGTTCTAGCAACCAGTAGGAGACGGCCGGAAAAGACCAATGCCCAGCCAAAGCCTTCGTGACTTAAATCAATTACTATCTGAGAAAGTAGCCCGCTTTCTTTTTCAATCCGAGCTGCGATCGCGCGATAAAATAATTGAATGCGTCCTTTGGTATTAGGCTCAACATCGCCATCCACTGGGATTTTGCGTTTTTCTTGCTTGGTGACTACAAAAGGTTTGAGGATGAGTTCATCCGACCAATTGCGGTAAAAACCGTAGGAATCCTCGGCTCGGATTTGCCGTAATAGTTCCTGAAGAAAGGGATGCTTAATGACATCGGATTGGGTGTTATCGGTGGCAGTTTCAGTTGTATTCATTGGGTAAATCTCCTCTAATTTAACTCTAATTCTTCTTGGGGGAAATGGTTGGACTGTTGCAAGACTTTTCGCAGCCAAGGTGGTGGATTTCCCTTCAAAGTTGTGACTAACTTTTCGAGGACATCGCTAATTTCTTGCTCTTCCGATTGGGCTTTGATGGGAGTTATCCGCTTTTTGATTAACCGGGCGGCAGCACTACCACCAATTGCGGAAACATAAACAATTGTGCAGTCGGCGAGGGCCTCAATTTTGGGTAAGAGTTTGTCTTCATTACCATCTTCTTTGAGATCGCCCTCGAACTTGAGAGTTGTTAAAAATTGATAACCCTCAGTTGAAACTTCATAGACATCAATCTTTTTTGCCCAACCAAAGTGAGCATTGATGTGAACGCGATCGCTAGTCGTGAATGCAATTTTCATTGCTTGCCTCCTCATGAGAAAATGAAAGAGAAGAAAGAGCATAACCAAGCCAGATGACGCAGAGTTAATCTAACCTTTTCAATCGCTTGATTCTTCTTGCTCTAAAAATAAATTGCCGATATCAAACAAAAGCTGTGTAGTTCCCTGATAGCCGACTGTGCAACGCTGACCGTTACCCAAGCGATCGTAAATGGGGAAACCTTGACGATAGAGGGGAATCTGGAGGCGATGAGATATTCCTGCGCCGTGAGAGTTGGTAATCAACAAATCTGAACCTGCTGCCAGTTGCTCAAAATCTTCCAAATCGCCAATTGTCACTGTTTCTACTGGGAGTTTTTCCAGCAGGGGCGATCGCGTCGTCGTCACTGCTGCCTGAATTTCTGCCCCCATCCCCTTCAATAACCAGACAGTTGCAGACAATAAATCCGGTTCTAGTGCTAAAGAGACGCGCTTGTGTCCAAAGTAAAAATGAGTATCCAACATCGCATCCTGCAACTGACGGCGTTGGTGGCAGTATTTTGCTGGCACCTCCACGCCGCTGAGATCCGAAAGCGCTTGTAAAAACTCATCGACAGCGGCTAATCCGGTTAAGTGGGGAAACACCTCAAATGGAATCCCAAACTGCTTTTCCAGGATCGCCGCACTCTCGCGCATACTCTCGCCCAGGGCCAAGGTATAAATAGAACTACCAATTGCCCGGAGTTCTGGTAGAGTTGTGCCCCCACCTGTCACCGCGCTGTAGGAGTCTTCCAAATGACCGTCTAGGGAGGTGGATAGATCGGGAACTGCGATCGCAGTTAGTCCAAAAGCAGTGATGATTTCCTTGACTGCTTGCACGTCTCCAGGGGAAAAGGCGGAACTAACCAGTAGCGTCACCTGATGCGATCGCGTTTCCCCAACTTGAGGAAGTTCGCGCATCATGCTTTCTACCGCTGCGGCAAAGCCATCTTGTAATGCTCCTCGAAAGTCCGGTGCAGAGACAAACACAATCGGTAAATCGTATAATTGCGGGTGGCGCTTGCGGATGGTGCGGAGAATACCCTCCATGTCATCACCTCGCGTTTCCGTCAATCCCGTCGTACACAAACCGATCATTAGTGGCTGAGCTTTTTCCACCAAAGTCAGAATTGCCTGTTCTACATTTTCCTCTCCACCTAGAATGGTGGTTACTTCCGTCATTGCCGTAGTCGCCAGCGGAATTGCTTCTCGGAAATGTCGCACTAGCGTTACCTTGGCAAAGGCAGTACATCCTTGAGAACCGTGCAGTAGAGGCATCATCCCTTTGAGCCCCAAAAACGCTAGAGTAGCGCCCAAAGGCTGACTTTGTTTAAGCGGATTCACCGCCACTGATTTTTTGGGAGTTGCGATCGTAGCCATTTCAGATTGCCTCCTCTTTTTCCCAGGGTGCCGGTTGGCGAAGTTGCTCCCAAATTGGGCTGTAGAGAGCTTCTTCTAACTCTCTGGCCATCGATACCATGCCTGCATATCCGGCATAGGAATGGTGGCGTTCTTGATTGATATCTAGAAAAGGAATGCGAGCTTTTAGGGCTGTGTATTGATTGCGCCCCCCGGCAATCAGCATATCGGCTTTGGTTTGGGCAATCACTTTCAGCAGTTCCTGGGCATTACCCTTTTCCATCATGATGCCTTCGGCGCCTAGCAACTCCCGAATCCGGGCTTTGTCTTCCTCAGTGCTTTTCTTGGTGCTGGTGGCGACTACTTCCATCCCCAAGTCTTTAGCAGCAGAGATAATTGACCAACTTTTCACCCCACCTGTGTACAGCACTACTCGCTTGCCTTTGAGTCGAGCGCGATAGGGGGCTAAATCCCGATCGAGCTGGGCGGTTTCTTCAGCGATTAGTGCTTCTACTCGCGCTTGCAATGTGCGATCGCCTAATTTCAGAGCAATATTTCGCAAGCAACGGTTGACATCTTCCACCCCGTAAAAAGACTCTTCAATGTAGGGAATGCCGTAGCGTTCCTCCATTTTCCGAGCAATATTGATCAGTGCTTTCGAGCAAATTGTGACATTTAGTTTGGCTCGGTGAGCGTAACAAATTTCCTGATATCTAGCATCCCCAGTCATCTTTGCCAGCACGCGAATGCCTAGTTTTTCAAACAGTGGCATTACATCCCACAATTCCCCAGCGATATTGTATTCGCCAATGAGGTTAATGTCATAGGGCGTGGTAAATTCAGGTTCCGCAGTCCCGATTACATACTCTAATAGCGATTCTCCACCTACTCGATTCCCTAAGTTTTTACTCCCAATAAATCCCGGAGAATTAACAGGAATTACTGGAGTTCCTATCTTCTTCGCCGCAGCTTCGCAAACGGAATCTAAGTCATCTCCGATCAAGGCAGTAACACAAGTGGAGTAAACAAAAACTGCTGCTGGTTGATAGCGTTCTTGGACTTCCAGAATAGCTTTGTAGAGCCGTTTCTCGCCACCAAAAATGATATCATTCTCACTCAGATCGGTAGTAAAACCCATCTTATAAAGATGAGAACCAGAGGAAAGACTGCCTCGACTACCCCAAGAATTGCCCGCACAGGCGATCGGCCCGTGAACCAAGTGTGCCACATCGGTAATAGGTACTAGAGCAATCATCGCCCCATCGAAAGCACATCCTCCTTGAGCCGCACCAGGTTGGGCTTGTTGTTGGCAGGCTTTCTTCTTTTTTTCCCCATGTTTGTGATGATTGTGTTCGCAACCTGGCTCGCTGAGGAGTTCGTTAATTTTTCCTTGAGTAATCTTCATAGGAGTCAGGGGGAAAGGGAATAGTTAGGAGTTTTGAGTTTTGAGTTTTGAATTAAAGAATTTTAAGGATTTTTCCTCGCTTCATAACTCAAAACTTTTCTACTTAGCAGATGTATTTTGTGATGTCTTCTAAACAAACATCTGCTAGATAACTAAGAGCGCGGAAACGTAAGCCAACAAACTCGTCATACAGAGGGTTTAATTTGCACAGAGGCGGAATGTGATAGGCGTGTCCGAACAGATTAACATCTCGTTCAAAAGGACAACAACAGGGAATTACCTGGCAAATAAGATGGGCAAATTGGCGATCGCTTACTGGAACTCTATCCACCCATCGACGCAGGAGGAAGAGAGGATCGAAACCAGACTTTTCTCTAGGAACTAGGTAATGGTCGTGAGGGTGATCGTGCGAGTGGCGATCGTGCGTGTGGGTGATAGTAGTCATAGGACTTGAAGATAGAGGGAGGAGGAGGAACAGGGGAGGCAGGGGGAGGCAGAGAAAGGCAAGGGGAGGCAGGGAAGGTAAGGAGAATTAGTTCTTTAACTCAAAGTTCTTTAACTCAAAACTCTTCCCATGCCCACCACCCTATTTATCGAATCAAGTCGTAGGAAATATCAGTCTTCGCTGGGATAATGGTATTGCGATCCAGTTCGTCAAGTAGCGTATTTACAATCCAGTTGAGCAAATTGATCGCACCTTGATAACCGTAAGTAGAATAGCGGTGCAGGTGGTGGCGATCGAAAATCGGATAGCCAATTCGCACTAAAGGAGTTTTGGTATCGCGCCACAGATACTTGCCGTAGGAGTTGCCGATTAATAGATCTACGGGTTCTGTGAATAAGAGAGAACGTAGATGCCACAAATCCTTACCACCCCAGATAGTTGCACCCTTACCAAAGGGGCTAGCATCTAGAATTGCTTGCAACTCTTTTTCAAACAAATTGTTGCTATTGCTCACCAAGATATGCACAGGTTCAGCACCAATTTCTAGCAGGAATTGGGTTAATCCAATCACCAAATCTGGATCGCCATACATCGCCACCCGCTTGCCATGCAGCCATGATTGCGAATCCGTTAGCGCGTCTACTGCCCGACCCCGTTCGTCTTCCAATTCTTGCGGAATTGGTTTACCTGTCAGAGCCGATAATTTCATCAAGAATTCATCAGTTCCCCGGATACCTACAGGACGGCAGACATAAGTAGGTTGCTTCCACTCGCTATCAATGTAATCGCGAGTTTTGGTAGTTGAATAAGATTGTAAAGCGATTGTCGCTTCTGCATTAATGGAATCGGCTGCCTCTGTCAGTGGCGTACCGCCGGGATACATTTTGTATTCCCCAGTATTTGGTGAATCTAGATATTCAGAATTATCCGCCAGCAGCGTATAGTCTATGCCCATTAGAGAGCCAATTCTCTTGACTTCGCGCAAGTTACCAATGTAAGTTTCAAAGCCGGGAATAAAGTTAATCTTACCGTTAGTCTTTTCGGCTTTTTTCCCTGCTGTTAGGTTCGATAAAATTCCCTTCATCATATTGTCGTAACCCGTAATATGGGAGCCGACAAAGCTAGGTGTATGAGCGTAAGGAACGGGATATTCTTGAGGGACAGAACCAGCAGCCTTGGCATTATTAATAAAGGCTTGCAAGTCATCCCCAATCACTTCCGCCATACAAGTAGTACAGACAGCAATCATCTTTGGCTTGTAGAGATTGTAGGAAGTCGCCAAGCCATCAATCATATTATTCTGTCCGCCAAAGACTGCTGCATCTTCAGTCATTGAAGAAGACACTGCTGAAAATGGTTCTTTGAAGTGACGAGTAAAGTGAGAGCGGAAGTAGGCAACGCAACCTTGAGAACCGTGAACAAAGGGCAGGGTAGCTTCAAAACCTACTGCTGCTAAAATTGCGCCTAGAGGCTGACAAGCCTTAGCTGGATTAACTGTTAAAGCTTCGCGGCTAAAGTTTTGCTCGCGATATTCCCAAGTCTTTGTCCATTCTGCAATTCGAGTTACTTCTTCTGGGCTATGGCCGCCTTCAAATTCCTTTTTCCCAGCAAATAGCTGTTGATATTCTTCCTGATGGAATAGTGTAACGTGGTCGTCAATTTTGTCTATATTGTTCTGAGGCATGACTCAATCTCCAATATTTATGAGGGAGTGTAGCGTAGAGAGTTGGAAATAACAAAAAACTTGTATTTAGGAGGAACTAAGGATGAAGATCGAGAGATAGTTTTGGGGATTTTAAACTTTTAGCGTTCATCCTTAGTAGTATTCCCCTAATCTGTTTTGGTTACTTCTTCCAAGGAGCACCAATTAATCCCCAAGTTGGACTATTAAGGGCTAAATCCATATCGCGGGCGAAGATAGCGAAACCATCATAACCGTGATAAGGGCCAGAATAATCCCAAGAGTGCATCTGGCGGAAGGGAAGCGCCATTTTCTGGAAAACATACTTCTCTTTGATGCCGGAAGCAATTAAATCTGGCTTGAGTTCCTTGACAAAATGCTCGAACTCATAAGCAGAAACGTCATCATAAATTAAGGTGCCGTCTTCAATGTAATGAGTCGTGCGTTTGTAGTCATCATTGTGACCAAACTCGTAACCAGTACCGATTAGTTTCATTCCCAAATCGTGGAAGGCAGGAACGACGTGGCGGGGACGCAAACCACCAACCATTAAAGCGACAGTCTTACCTTCTAGGCGCGAGTAGAATTTGTCAAGTACGGCCTTAGTTTGGGCTTCGTACTTAGCAATGACTTTTTCAGCATTATCTTGGATTTTTTGGTCAAACTTACCTGCAATTTCTCGCAGAGATGCAGCAATTTGAGTTGGGCCAAAGAAGTTATATTCCAACCAAGGAATGCCATAAGCTTCTTCCATGTGGCGGCTAATATAGTTCATGGAGCGATAGCAGTGAACTAAATTTAGCTTCACAGTTGGGGTCATCATCATTTCGTGAAGCGTGCCATCTCCCGACCATTGAGCTACTACGCGCAAGCCAATTTCTTCGAGAAGAATGCGGCTAGACCAAGCATCACCACCGATGTTATAGTCTCCAATAATTGCGACATCGTAGGGAGTACCTTCAAGGCCCAATTCTTTCTTTTTCTTGTCTGCTTGAGGAAAAACCCAATCCCGGATAGTGTCGTTTGCAATGTGGTGTCCCAGAGATTGAGAGACACCCCGGAAGCCTTCACAACGTACAGGTACAACGGTTTTTCCGATTTCTTTGCTGGCTTTCTTCGCAACAGCTTCGATATCGTCTCCGATTAGACCAATAGGACACTCAGACTGAATCGAAACGCCTCTATTTAAGGGGAAGAGTTCGTCTAGTTCAGTAATTAGTTTGGCAAGTTTTTTATCACCACCAAATACGATATCTCTTTCTTGGAAATCGGATGTAAATTGCATTGTGCCAAAGCTATCAATGCCTGTAGTTCCGATATAGTAGTTGCGACGACCAGACCAGGAATAATAACCGCAACCTACGGGGCCATGACTGATGTGAATCATGTCTTTGATTGGGCCCCAAACTACGCCTTTCGATCCAGCGTAGGCGCAGCCGCGTGTGGTCATGGAACCGGGAACGGATTTGATATTAGACTTAACGCCACAATCTGATTTGCCTTCTTCGTAGACATTCAGGTGCTTTTCCCGTTTTTTCTTAGCTTTATCGGGATAGAGTTCTAGAGCTTCTTTGATCAGGGCTTTTTTGTCAACAACGTCCGCAGCTAAGTCTTGAGAGTCAATAGTAGTAGATTCGATAGGAGTCATAAATCTGCCTCTCTGAGTGAGTAGGGAATAGGAAATAGGGAATCGGGGATAGGTTTCAGGTCGGTTTCAGGTTTTGAGTTTCAGGCTCCAACAATGATTTATCTGAAACCTCACACCTGAGACCTATTGGGGATTTTAGATAAGAAAATCTTTCCTTTTCTTGTTTTAGCCTATCCCCTTGATTACTAGGGTTTAAACACCAACTGTTACAGGGACTTCATCCGCAGTCTTGCCAACTAGATGCTCGAATTCTTTGTCATCACCAAGAATACCGAATTCAACCAGTAAGTCTTCTAATTCATCCATTGAAATAGGAGTAGGAATTGTCAGGTTCTTGTTGTCGATAATCTTGTTAGCAAGGGTGCGATACTCTTGGGCTTGAGGATGTTGAGGTGCATACTCAATCACTGTCATGCGGCGCAATTCTGCGTGTTGCACAACGTTATCGCGGGGCACAAAGTGAAGCATTTGAGTATTCAACCGCTTCGCTAAGGTTTCGATTAGTTCTAATTCACGGTCAACTTTACGGCTGTTGCAAATTAAACCACCCAGACGAACACCACCGGAGTGAGCATATTTGAGAACACCGCGTGCAATGTTATTTGCGGCGTACATTGCCATCATTTCACCAGAGGTGACGATGTAAATTTCTTGAGCTTTTCCTTCGCGAATTGGCATGGCGAAACCGCCGCAAACTACGTCGCCTAATACGTCATAGCTGACAAAATCGAGATCTTCGTAAGCACCGTTTTCTTCCAGGAAATTAATAGCGGTGATGATCCCCCGTCCTGCACAACCTACACCGGGTTCTGGGCCGCCAGATTCTACGCAACGCACGTCTCTGTAGCCAGTAAGTAACACTTCTTCTAGCTCTACATCTTCGACGGCTCCCCGTTCAGCAGCTAGGTGTAAGACAGTTGTTTGAGCTTTGCTGTGCAGCATTAAGCGGGTGGAATCTGCTTTTGGGTCGCAACCTACAATCATTACGCGCTGACCTAATTCAGCCATCCCGGCAATGGTATTTTGGGAAGTAGTAGACTTACCAATACCGCCTTTACCGTAGAATGCAATCTGTCTAATTTTTTCGTCCGTCATGGTTAATTATCCTTTGTAAATGAGTGGGTTTGTTGTTTAAGAAGAGGTCTTGATTGGTTCGGTTCAGAAAGAAGTATCAATTGTGAAACTTAGAATCTGAAACCTAACTATGGGGGGAGGACGCTCCTCTTGATATTTTCTGGTAAATTTCATAATTCCTCGTTAATTTGTGGTAGGAAATCTGATGAGTTAATAGCCCGCTAGTTTACAGTGCTTGTACTACTAAACTGGGTAAAACTTTCTCTCTCAAAGTAGTTTCGATTAACCCTTTCAGAGTGGATGTACTACTAGGACAAGAACCACAAGCTCCTTTGAGCAAGACTTTGACAATATCTCCTTCTACGTCATAAAGTTCTACGTCACCTCCATCTGCGATTAGCAATGGGCGCACTTCTTCTAAAACTTTCTGAATTAAGGAGATTTTTTGGATGGGTGTCAAAGGTTGTGTAGGTGATTGATTTTTAGTCTCTTTCGCAAAGGCAATCTCGGTCGCAACTTTGGTGATGTTGGCTTTCTCTTTGAAGACTTCGGCAATTAAGTCGTCAATAGGATATAAACAAGAACCACAACCACCACCAGCTTTGATATAGCTAGTTACTTGTTCTGCTGTAGTTAAATTGTTTTCTACAATTGCCCGACGAATTCTCGGTTCGCTGATACCAAAGCAACTACAAATTAAAGTGCCTTCATCTTCAGGGTGTGCTTCTGGTTCAATGCCACGATATTTATAAATGGCAGCTTCTAAGGCTTCTTGTCCCATTACAGAACAGTGCATTTTAGCTTCTGGCAAACCACCTAAAAAATCTGCGATTTCTCTGTTGGTGACTTTTAAGGCTTGATCTAATGTTAAACCCTTGATTAATTCTGTTAAAGCGGAAGAGGATGCAATAGCGCTGGTACAACCAAAGGTTTGAAAACGAGCATCAAGAATTAAATCTTTTTCCTGGTCTATTTTGAGATGCAGTCTTAAAGCATCACCGCAAGCAATACTGCCTACTTCGCCGAATACTAGAGCAATTCCTGGTTCATTGGTTTCTTCTATTGCCCCTTGATTTTTCGGGTTGTAGAATAAGTCTAATACTTTTTCAGTGTAGTCCCACATGGCAGTTTTCCAAATTAAGGATATGAGGAGGAATTGGGAATTGAGAATTGGGAATTGGGAATTGAGAATTGAAAAGCTTTTTTATGCTTTCACTGCTTCTTTATCTACTAACTGTTATGGCTTCTTGTCTATCTTGTAACCAGTCAGCAGAGTCACTATTGAAGGGTGAAAGGGAACGCAATCTCTCTACAATTCCTGGCATTACAGTTAAAACTCGATCTATTTCTGCATCAGTTGTGTAACGGCTAAGACTAAATCGGATCGAACCGTGAAGGATAACATAAGGTAAACCCATTGCCCGCAAAACATGAGAGGGTTCTAAAGAGCCAGAAGTGCAAGCAGAACCAGAAGAAGCGCAAATCCCGTATCGATCTAATGAGAGTAAGATAGCTTCGCCTTCGATGTATTTGAAGCCAATATTAGTGGTGTTAGGTAAGCGATGAGCGGGGTCGCCATTTACTTCACAATTAGGAATAGTAAGTAGCAGGTTTTCTTCTAGGCGATCGCGCAATTTGGTTTCTCGCTGAATTGCCTCTGGCATATGCAATAATTCGAGTTCTGCTGCTTTTCCTAAACCAATTATGCCCGCTACGTTTTCTGTTCCTGCTCTCCGGCCCCGTTCTTGATGTCCGCCTATTAACAACGGACGGAAATGGAAACCGCGTCTTACATATAAAGCACCAATCCCTTTGGGGGCGTGTAATTTATGACCTGATAGTGTTAATAGGTCAATGGTACTTTCCTTCATATTTAAAGGAATTTTCCCTACTGCTTGTACTGCATCAACATGGAAGACTGCACCATATTCTTTGGCTAAAGCACCGATTTTTTCTATGGGGAAAATTGTCCCACTTTCGTTGTTAGCATACATGGTGGAAACTAAAGCGGTGTTTCCAGTTAATGCAGCTTCCAATTCCATTAAATCTAATTGTCCCTGACGGTCAACTGATAGATAAGTAACTGTGTAACCTTGTTTTTCTAGTTGTTTGCAAACATTAATTACAGCAGCGTGTTCTACTTGGGTAGTAATAATATGTCGTCTATCTGGTTGAGCGGCTAATGCAGCCCTAATTGCTGTATTGTTACTTTCACTGCCACAACTGGTAAACACAATTTCTGAATCATCTGCTCCCAAAAGACCTGCTACTTGTGCTCTGGCTTGTTTTACAGCTTTTCCTACTTTTCCCCCAAAGCTGTGCATACTGGAGGGATTGCCATAATATTCGGTTAGGTAGGGTAGCATTGCTTCCAACACTCCTGGATCTACCTTGGTTGTGGCATTATTATCTAGGTAAATACAAGTTGACATAATCTTGTCCTCAGATTGACAATAAGAACAGGGAATTGGAAATGGGAAAGGGAATTAGAAATTGGGAATTGGGAAGCAAAAAGCAGTTGTGAATGAAGGGAATGAGGTACAGCTTTATAAATTAGCAATTAGGAAGCGGCTGCTATACCTCATACCCATCAACTAGAGCCATTAAATACAACCTACAATCTCAGGAATAGCGTTAGAGCTTTTGAGAATATGGGTGTCATAAAATGCACGGGCCACTTTCTCGATTACGTCGTAAGCTTCCACTACAACTAAACCTGCTGTTTGTAAATCCGCTTTCGGACATTCGCCGACTTTGGAAACTAGAATTGCTTTACAATCAGAAAGAGCTTTAATCGTGTGTTCTAAAGTCGCTTCCTCGCCGTAACCGCTTTGGCAGTAATGATCGATTTTGCGATGACCGACGAATTTAGCTTCGTTAGCATCTACTTCGTAAATTTGAAACTCTTTAGCATGACCAAAGTGTTGATTGACTAAACCACCGCCTTTAGTTGCTACTGCTACAAGAATTTTGGGGCTGTTAGCAACTTTCTGACTAGGTTTGAGCTTTGCTTTGGCTGATTTGAGTTCGTCTTTAAACTTCTCAATGCCAGCATGAACTTCTTGCCGTGATTCAATGTTGTACTCTGGCTGCATTTCCATGAATTTATCTTTAGTAAATTCTTGGCTTCTGTCTTCGCCTAAGAGTCCTACAGCATCGGCTCGACATTGGCGACAGTGGCGCATCATTTTCATGTTGCCAGCACAGTTATCTTGCACTGTTTTTAGTTCTTTTGGTGTCGGCCCGCGCTGACCAGTTAAACCAAAGTGTGTGCCATGTTCTGGTGCTGAAATCAGAGGCATAATGTTGTGAAGAAATGCCCCTTTAGAACGAATCACTTCATTTACTTCTGGTAAGTGATGGTCGTTAACTCCGGGAATCATTACTGAGTTCACTTTGCAAAGAATATCGGCTTCTTTTAGTGCTTGTAAGCCTTCCATTTGCCGTTCGTGCAAAATTCGAGCAGCTTCAAGGCCTTTGTAGCGTTTGCGCCGATAGTGAACCCAAGGATAGATTTGTGTGCCGATTTCTGGATCGACCATATTAATAGTAATGGTGACATGATCCACGTTGAGTTGCTTAATTTTTTCAACATAATCGGGCAACATTAACCCGTTAGTTGATAAACAAAGCTTGATATCTGGGGCTTTATCAGCAATTAACTCAAAGGTGCGGAAAGTTTTTTCCGGGTTGGCTAATGGGTCGCCTGGGCCAGCAATTCCTAATACTGTCATTTGCGGAATTTTGCCGGCAATCACTAATACTTTATGGGCGGCTTCTTCGGGTGTTAGCAGTTCACTAACTACCCCTGGACGACTTTCGTTAGCACAGTCGTATTTCCGATTACAATAATTACATTGAATGTTGCAAGCGGGAGCAACGGCAACGTGCATTCTGGCATAGTGATGGTGTGCTTCTTCGCTATAACACGGATGGTTTTCAATCCGCTTTTTAAGTTTTTCGTCAATTCCATCGGTGGAAGTGCCACAGCTAGAAGAACTACAACCAGTAGATTGAGTAGCGCTTGTTTTAGTAAGGATTCCAGGTTGGGGTGTCATTGAATTTATGGGATTCAGTGGACTCGTCAACGCTATAGGAAATATGAACAAACAGGAATTATTTTGTTTATCCGTTGGGCCCTATATTAGGCCCACTTCCATTCATTAACTTCCCCCAGAATCCATCGGTTATTTGGCTTTTGGTACTGTTTGAATTTACCAATTACTTAAATACCTATTACCTATTACCTTTGGCGGGTTAAGCATCTGGCGTTATGAAATTTATAGCAGCTACTCAATTGCCTCCCACAGAGACGGCTAGGGATAAAACTTATTAAACTAATTAAGAAGGTACTCAAAACCTGTAATCCTTACTCTGTAAGGAAAAAAGAGATTTGAAAAAAACTTTTGGGGTATAGGTACGAGTATTTTTGGTCTAAGCGATAAGTATTTAGGTAGCCGAGAAGCGGTATTTCTGTACTCAAAGCTAACCCAGTTGGCGCATGGGTTTGATGAGATTTATAGCAAATTTTCTACTGGCTTTATGGGTACTCAAAAAATATAAATTTGATGCCCAAATTTAATCTGACAGGGCAATTGAGAAGGGGGATAACCGAGACGATCTTTTGGAGATATGGCTGACGGTATTCTTAAATTTAATTCTGTATCTAATATATCAGTTTTTTGGGAGCTGGGATTTTTTTTGGGGATTTATTTACAAAAGTTATTGATTGTATCTAATGATACAGACAAAATAAAAGTAATAATAGCGGATTTGCGTCAAGTGCCACATAAAAAAGGATGCTCGCTACTTTTACTGTAAGCCATAAAAGCTTAAATAGTAGTTAGATATACAAAAATTTAAAAAATAATTTCTAGACAGTAATTCTGACAAAGCAGGACTTAACCAACAGGGTTAAAGACCCAGTAAGTCCTAAAAAGATGGTGAGTACAATTTTTTCTTCCCCAAAATTGTTATATAAATGGTCTCAAATACTTGCGGAAAGAGATTTAAGGCTGAGTACATAAATACTGAGTACGTCACTGATAAATACTCATACCTATAGCCAAAAATACTCGTACCTATAGCCCAACAAAAAAATGAATCCCTCTCCTATCAAGGCCTTTGGTGCTTGAGTACATCTTTAATTAATTTAATAATTTCTATCCAGGTTAAGCAAACTACCTGGTTTTCAAGTATCTGATATAAGCAGGAGATGGAGATTACGGCTTTTTCACCCCCGGAAAGCAATGCTACAGACTTTTGCCCCTTTAACAGTTAAGCCTATTTCACAAGAAAAACTGTATGCTCAAGGTCGTACAACCACTCCAGCAGCAACAGAGGATGCCCAATCTACTAATCCACTTCTAAACTGGTGGCAAACAATCAAAATTGATTTCCAGATTATTTTCGAGCGCGACCCCGCCGCCCGTAATTGGCTGGAAGTTCTTTGCTTTTACCCAGGGTTTCATGCTTTGGAACTGCATCGGGTTGCCCACTGGTTACACAATCTTAAAGTTCCATTTTTCCCTCGTCTAATTTCTTACCTAACACGATTCTTCACCGGTGTAGAAATTCACCCTGGCGCAGTCATTGGTAAGGGGGTATTTATCGATCATGGGATGGGAGTAGTCATAGGGGAAACAGCAATTTTAGGAGATTACACCCTAATTTATCAGGGTGTTACTCTGGGAGGTACGGGAAAAGAAAGCGGTAAGCGTCATCCGACTCTGGGTAAGTATGTTGTTGTCGGGGCAGGTGCGAAGGTTTTAGGTAATATTGAAGTAGGTGATTATGTCCGCATTGGTGCTGGCTCTATTGTATTAAGAGACGTGCCTTCAGATTGTACAGTTGTAGGTGTTCCTGGTAGAAATATTCGTCGCATTCCTCAAAATACTTGTCCACTAGAACACGGAAAAATGCCAGATGCAGAAGCGGCACTGATTCGCAGTTTAGTCGATCGAATTGAGAAATTAGAGGAGCATATTCTTCGCCTTCAAGTTGGTCAAAAGTAGCTATTTGACCGCAGACATTCCAGAGAGAAATAGCCCATGTTCTCTCCCTTGAGGTTTAAACATCAGCCAAACAAGTACAATTAATTTCGTCAAACTTCTAAACTTAGTTTTTCTATTGAGGGAATCTATGCAGCTAGATGAATTAGAACTTGACTTGCCTCCTTGCTTTGAAATTGGTCAAAAAGTCCAAACACGCAAGTTAATCCGTAATGATGGAACCTTTCCGGGTCAGGAAATTGGGGCCACTTTAGCAAAAAAGGGTGAAATTGGCTATGTGATTTCTATCGGGACATTTTTACAAAACTCCTATATTTATGCTGTGCATTTTATGGGAACAGGCTATATTGTTGGTTGTCGTGCCAGAGAACTAGAACCATTTGAAACAGTAATTTGAGGTAATTAAAGATGAAAGTAATGTTACGTCGCGGTACAGCCGGCAAATTAATGGTTTACGTTGCCAAGAAAGATTTGGAAGAGGAAGTAGTGAGTGAAACGGAATTAAATGGAAACAAAATATTGACTTTGACAAATGGTTGGGAATTAGAAATTGCTAATTTACTCGAACCATTGAAATTACCACAAACAGTAGAAGCCAAACGCTTAGCTTAGACTTTTGACATTCCTTACGCTTAGCTTAGACTTTTGTCGCTCCTCCATCTCAAGACGTGGGGGAGTTTTATCTGACTGATATCAACTCTCAGACAATTGAGGTACACCTGGTAATTTGTAGATCCATACCTCACTTACTTGACAACTGTTACATCATCCCTAACACTTTCCGCAGTAACATTTGGTCTTCTCCCTTAACTTGAAAGCGACCATTTTCAATATCTCTAATCCAGCTTTGACTTTTGCCCATTAATGATGCTAATTCTCTCTGACTCAAAAGCCTTATTTTCCTTGCCTCAATAATCTGTTGAGATGAAAGTTCAACCGATGGTTTAACCTTGGTTCTATTTCTCTCTTTGGTTTTTTGAGGCTGAATAACTTTCATTTTGGTGGGAGATTCCCATTCAGGCGGGATTTCAAAATGTAATACTCGTGCATTCATTAAACGATTCCACTTACCACGAGGTGCCACATCAGTTAAGCGATTATTCTTACTACCATCTGCAATCCAAAAGTCTAAAGCCGCCTCTGCTTCTTCTGGAATATTTTTGAGCTTCACCCATAGGGGTTGAATTTCTAATGGATAAGTAATGGGATCGAATACTGGGTTTATTCCATAGCAACTGATAACTTCTAAATCATTTTCAAAGATTTTCATTAGCCGTTTGCGTTCATCTTTTTGTGAAGATAAAGTATTGAATTTTTTCTCACCATACGCTACGCGCATTAATGTAGGTACTGTGACACGCTGTTCTTTACCCATTTTGGTTTTAAATAATAACCAAATTAACATCCGTGCCGCACCTGGATGTTGTTGCCAAATTCCCATCACTGAATTTAATAGGGTTTTAGGCAGCGTACCATATTGATAAAAGCTATTCTGTTCTTTACAACCTTGTCGATTGAGAAAAATTTTTGTCCACTGTCCAGCTTTTATTCTGAAAGTTAATCCGACTAAATGTTTATACCCCGAATCATCTTCTTGAAAATGATGTTCGATTTCTAACAAGTTCCAGATCGGACTATTTTTGAGGGAAATTCCTTTTACTTTTCCCTGGGGTGGTAAATCAATACTAAGCATTAATTTACAGGGTTGTTGAGCAAGTTCTTTGATTAGAGATAACTTGGCTGCTTTAGTGAGGTCTTTACGTTTATCTATTCCTAAGTATTCTTCAATTTGGAGGTCATTGATGATAAATTCTTCTTCCCAAGGGCGCTCTAAGGCAGTAATATGAGCTGCATAGATTAAATTGAGACAAGCAGCTTTAATGTCAAAGGATTCAATTACTGCAAAAGCCTCTGTATGTTTAAGTGATGCAGTTGGTTCAACCGCTAAGGGGTTGGCAACACGAAAGGCAATCTTACCTTTTCCGTTTAAGATTTGCCGCTGATAGCATACTTCTCCAGTATCTTCTATTTCCCAGCGAAGAGAGGTTCCCTGTACTAAAATGTTGCACAATTCCCAGATAGCAATTGCAGAAGCAAAGGGATTATTTTTCCCGTTAGTAAAAAGGTTAGGACTAGGAAGAGTTCTATCACTATCAATTTTATATCTACCTTTTTTTGCTCGGAAAGGAACTGGGGAGTTAACTGGACAGCAAATGACACATTGAGGCGCAGAGTAATTTTCGCAGTTATCGCATAAATTGGGATCGATCCAGTATTTATCATCTTTTCGTTTGATCGCCTCTGTAGGACAAAGAGGCTCACAAGTATCGCACTGAATGCAACGATTAGTGATGGAATAAGACATGGCTAATCAAAATCACTTAATAACTGAGCTGATAATATTCTTGATTAGTAATGATCTTTTGTTCATGCCAAACAATTAAATATTCATTAATTATTTTTTAATATCTCTAAAGCAGATATAAAGAAAAATCATCAGAATATTTCTGATATTTTGTATATTTAAATACAGCAATTGTTTCAATATCTCTTTTTAGATTTGGGATTTCTCTTAAATACTCACTGACCGATCGGTAATTAATATTCGCTCATCAACAAATAGTAATATTTTAAGCTCAAGGCTGAAGGCAGAGATGTTGACGGCAATAAAAGCAAGGGTTTCAGCAATTAATAACGTCTTAACCGTCAAAACGGTTGCGATAGAGCGAAATGCTAGTACCTCTTCCCAAAAAAAAAATAAAAAGCTGTTCAGCTATGGATTTGGGACTTTGAGTACAGCCTTAATTAGAGGGTGTTTATGAAAATACGAACTGATATAATTTATTTAATTACTTTAGCACCAACAACAGCAGTTCAGTCGTAATATCAAATCCGGTTAATTATATATAATTCGGATCGAGAGCAAGTTTGCCAATATCTCCAGGCTTAAACCAGAGATCCAGAAACCTGTCCGTTTTCCTAATAATGATTAATTAACTGAACTTGATATCACCAGACTAAAACGAGGCTAGGTTGACACACCCACCTTTAAAGAGGATGGGGTTCTTTGGAATTTGGCTTTCACCGAAAACCATACTTAAACCCATTGCTTTCGCCATTTAAACAGATGAATACTAGAGATTGGCTAATAACAGACAGTGGAGAGTGTCAACCTCGACCTACAGCTAGGGAGTGGGATTTAATTAGTGACTGCTATTACTTACATCGCTTCCTAACAGACATTTTGGATTTGGTTGAACAGGCAAACAATGAAGCGGAACAGTGGGATTATTTACCCCAAATCCGAATGCGTGTACGCCAATTAATTACAAATTCATATTGGGTACAAACTCAATACCTAGAGCCTTGTCCAAAAACAGGTCTTGCGATTCTGACGCTGTATGATGAGATTGGATATCCACTAACTATCCAAAACGTCACCTTTGCACCTGGAGTAATTTCACCCATTCACAATCATGGCAGTTGGGGGATAGTGGCGGTGCTCAAGGGACAAGAAAAACATCGTTTTTGGCGACGTTGTAACGATGCAGAGTTCCCCTCAAAAATTGAACTTACAGGCGAAAAAGTTTTTCGGGCTGGAGAAATTATCAGTTTTACACCTAATGCTATTCATAGTGTAGAAGCAGTAGGAGAGGAACCCACAGTCACTTTTCATCTTTATGGTGATGTCTTGCCACGATCTCGTTTTGAGTTCAATATTACAACCCAGACAGCCAAAAGTTTTTAGATTCAACAGTAGAAAAAGAGGAAAAAAATATGCTGAAAGCATCTGACATTATGACTCAAGATGTTGCTACCATTCGTGGTTCTGCAACAGTAGCTGAAGCCGTTAAATTGATGCGGCTAAAAAGCTTGCGGGCTTTAATTGTAGATATCCGCAATCAGCAAGATGCTTATGGTATTCTCACCCAGACGGATATTGTCTCTAAGGTTGTTGCTTATGGAAAAGACCTAGAGAAAATCCGCGTTTATGAGATTATGACCAAGCCTTGTATTGTTGTCAATCCCGATCTAGGAGTTGAGTATGTAGCAAGGTTGTTTGCTAATACAGGCATCCGCATTGCTCCAGTAATTAGCAATACTTTGATTGGCATCATTTCTCAAACCGATATTCTGTTTAAAGGCGATTTCCTAGAAAATCCTAAAGCTCCCCTGATGCGGCGAGAATTGGGGAAAGCGATTGAGAAAGCCAAATCAATTTCTAGTGCTAAAGGTATTACCAGTCAGGAAGCTATTGATGCTTGGGCTTTGACAGAGGAGCTGGAAGCTGAGGTTACTTATCAAGAAGGAACTGAGCCGAAAGAAAAAACTGCTTTTCAGCTCTACTGTGAGGAGAATCCAGAAATTTTACAGGTACGACACCAAATTTTGAGTGCAACTGCTTGATAAAGTTTAGGAAGTTATTGAATATTGGTAACTTCAGTGTCTGACGGGGTGCAAACCCCGTCTAAAGTTATTGCGATCGCAGATGAGCTCATGTGTGGAGGTAATGTGCGATCGCATAAAGATGGAACCCTTATGTCTTTTGGCCGACACAGCAGGATTTATCTTTAAATAAGATAAAACAGTTAACACAATGCAGTGTCGTATATCATTATGAGTCTTAAGCGTCGAAATTTCTTGTATTTACTGAGCGCCAGCGTTGGAGCAGCTACGTTTGGTGCTTGCCAAGCATCGGGAAGCAATTTGTCTCGACCCCAAACTACCCCTAAACAGGAGGATATCTTAGCTCAAAGCGAAACTGGTTTCACTTTACCACCTTTACCTTATGAATACAATGCTCTAGAACCGCACATCGATGCGCGAACTATGCAATTTCACCACGATAAACACCACGCCGCCTATGTCAAAAATCTGAACGATGCTATTAACAAACACTCGCAACTGAAAGGAAAGAGTGCTGAGGCATTGTTGCGAGACATCAATAGCGTGCCGGAGGATATTCGCACAGTAGTTCGTAACAATGGTGGCGGTCATGTTAATCATACCATGTTTTGGGAAATTATGAGTCCCAAAGGCGGAGGTGAACCCACAGGCGCGATCGCAACTGCAATCAACCAAACCTTCGGTAGTGTTGATGCCTTTAAACAAAAGTTTAACGACGCAGGCACAAAACGTTTTGGGAGCGGTTGGGTTTGGCTAGTCCGCAATAAAAATGGCAAACTTGAGATTACAACTACCGCCAATCAAGACAGTCCTTTGATGGAAGGCAACTATCCAATTATGGGGAACGATGTTTGGGAACACGCCTATTATCTCAAATATCAAAACCTGCGCGGCGATTATCTAAAAGCATGGTGGAATGTTGTCAACTGGCCGGAAATTAACCAGCGGTATGAGAAAGCGATCGCTTAGTATTTGTTGGTGGTTAAAAGTTAACCGTTAACAGTTAACCGTTAACAACAATAATAAAGTCCCTGCTAAAAAGCAAGGACTTTAAAAGTATTAAGGGTGAAGTGTAAACAGTTTCATCCTGAATTTTTAGTTTCTAAAAGGCTTTGAGCCTAGAAGAGTGAAGAATTCTTACAAAGCGTTACCGCGAGGAAGAACTTCTTCAGGGAAGATGAAGTTTTCGTGCGGTTGATCTTGAGGAGCCATCCAAGCGCGGATACCCTCATTAAGCAGAATGTTCTTAGTGTAGAACGTTTCAAACTCAGGATCTTCAGCAGCTCGCAACTCTTGGGAGACGAAATCGTAAGCCCGCAAGTTCAAAGCCAAACCGACGATACCAATAGAACTCATCCACAAGCCAGTTACAGGCACAAACAACATGAAGAAGTGCAGCCAACGCTTGTTGGAGAAAGCAATTCCGAAGATTTGCGACCAAAAACGGTTCGCCGTCACCATGCTGTAAGTTTCTTCAGCTTGGGTAGGGTTGAAGGCGCGGAAGGTGTTAGCACCATCGCCATCTTCAAACAGTGTATTTTCTACTGTGGCACCGTGAATGGCGCAAAGTAAAGCACCACCCAAGATTCCAGCTACGCCCATCATGTGGAAGGGGTTGAGCGTCCAGTTGTGGAAACCTTGCAGGAATAACAAAAAGCGGAAAATTGCTGCTACGCCGAAGCTAGGGGCGAAGAACCAGCCGGATTGTCCCAAGGGGTACATTAAGAACACCGAGACGAATACGGCAATCGGGCCGGTGAAAGCCAGAGCGTTGTAGGGACGAATGCCTACGAGACGGGCAATTTCAATCTGACGCAGACAGAAGCCAATCAGGGCGAATGCGCCGTGTAGGGCGATGAATGCCCACAGGCCGCCGAGTTGACACCAGCGGGTGAAGTCCCATTGAGCTTCCGGGCCCCAGAGGAACAGCAGGGAGTGACCCAGACTGTTAGCGGGGGTGGAAACGGCGACGGTGAGGAAGTTAGCGCCTTCGAGGTAGGAGCTAGCTAGACCGTGAGTGTACCAGGAGGTAACGAAGGTGGTGCCGGTCAACCAGCCGCCGATGGCGAAGAAGGCGCAGGGGAAGAGGAGCAAGCCGCTCCAACCGATGAAAACGAAGCGATCGCGCTTGAGCCAGTCGTCGAGGGCATCAAATAGACCTCGTTCGTTCTGGGCGCGTCCGACTGC
>NZ_JAQMUA010000243.1:0-27243 GCF_028330895.1 Kamptonema animale CS-326
AATGACAATAAAGGGGGTAGTAAAGCCGGATTTGGGATTGCCTGTCTGTCTGTAATTACTCGATCGATATTGCTCTTTCACAGAGGATACTATGGCTGCTACTGAGAAAAACGTTCTTTCGCCTGTTCAAGTTGGCCCTTATTCTTTGCCTAACCGACTGGTTATGGCTCCCTTAACTCGCAACCGGGCGGGTGCGGGTAATGTACCCGGTAAGATGAATGTAACTTATTATACTCAGCGGGCGGGTGCGGGATTAATAATTACGGAAGCTTCGCAAATTGCTCCTGAAGGCTTGGGTTATCCTCAAACACCGGGGATTTACTCGTCTGAGCAGGTGGAAGGTTGGCGACTGGTAACGGAGGCTGTGCATAGTCACGGGGGTCACATTTTCATACAATTGTGGCACGTTGGGCGGATTTCGCATCCTGACTTACAGCCGGAGGGAGCTTTGCCGGTAGCGCCAAGTGCGATCGCGCCTGAAGGGGAAGCTTCTACTTATTCTGGGCCTAAGCCTTATGTTACGCCCCGCGCTTTAGAAATTGATGAAATTCCTGGGATTGTGGAGCTATATCGTAGTGCTGCCCAAAATGCGATCGCGGCGGGTTTTGATGGGGTAGAAATCCACAGCGCTAATGGCTATTTGCTCGATCAGTTTCTTCAAGATAATGCTAACCATCGTCAAGATGCTTACGGCGGCTCGATCGAGAATCGCAGCCGTTTACTGTTGGAAGTAGTGGAAGCAGTGACGAGTGTTTGGGGTGCCGATCGAGTGGGTGTGCGCCTGTCACCTGGCGGTACTTTTAACGGTATGAACGATTCTAATCCTAAAGCTTTGTTTACTTACGTTGTTAATGCTTTGAACCGTTTTGGGCTGGCTTATTTGCACTTGGTGGAACCGAGAGCTTATGAGGGTGTGGCTGAGGAGAAGGCGAAGTTAAACACGGCCTATTTCCGTTCTATTTTCCAGGGAACGATCGTTTCGGCGGGGGGCTATAATCGGGAATTGGCTGATGCTGCGATCGCGAGGGGAGATGCGGATTTGATTGCTTTTGGCAGATGGTATATTTCTAATCCTGATTTAGCGGAAAGGTTTGCTTTGAATGTGCCTTTAAATCCTTACGATCGCTCTACTTTCTATGGGGGTGATGAGAAGGGTTACATTGATTATCCTACTCTCCAGTTACAGACTGCTAGTTAGTTGTAGGGTGGGCATTCCCTGGGACAATTTCGGTCTTTAATCGAATATTAGTAGGGAATGCCTGCTTTACAAGTTGCGATCGCCGCCAGCCAGCCAGGGGTTAAAACCCCTGTCTTATAGAGAAAGTCCTCTGAAGAGGACTAAAAACTTTTTGATCTTCAGTCGGTTTTAACCGACTTTCGCTATTAGACGGGGGTTTTAACCTCCGGCGGGTTAAGTATGAGGTGGCAAAATTATTATGAACGGGGGCGGAATCGGCGGGAAATTTTGAAAATTAAGAAGGGAATAAGTGGGACTAATCCGATGCCGATACTTAACCAAAAAGCTGCATTTGGGGAAAAGAATTTTTCAGCATTTGCGGGTGGCTTTACTTGAGTTGAACTAAAATTTATTAAATTTATTCATCTATTATCAAATCCCGGAGGAAATAAAAGCTATCGCGCTCTAAACTCTCTCCTTTAATTCGTCCTAAGTAACCTGTTAATGGTGACGAAAGTTCTATTAAAATTTCGTGCAAGTCTTCGCGAGACCACTTCTTAGGTGGCTTATACATTCCATAAGCACCGAAGAGAGCCTCAACACTGATTCTTTCATGCCCAGTATTTTCTAAATACTGTTTCAGAATTGAAATAATGTGCGATCGCAACTTAATTTCCTCTAATATTTTGTTAATGTAAGCATTAAGTTTTGCATCAGCATCTTCACCAAATAGCTGTTGCTCTAAACACGCTTTTAGCTCTAATAAATTAATCGAGCCTGGGTGTTTAGCTTTAAGTTCAACTAGCTTTTGCAATGTTTCAGGACGAATTACGTTGATGTGGTTTCCGATAGCAGTTTGCTTAGCATCTTTATTTAACTGACCAGCAGCCATAATTATCTTAATACAGGATTTGTATTTTTCCTGAAGATGCTTGTGTCCTAACTTGATAAGTTGCGCTGGTGTTCCATCAGCTACAGCTTCACTTTTAGTGGCTTTACATTCTCCCACTACTTGATAGGGAGTTTCACAGTAGAAATCTAATCCGCCAGGGCCACCGGTTAATTCTGGATCTAAACTAGCTTTTGGGTTGCTGTTAGAATTTCCAAAACCTAGCTCGATCAAACTTTTACGGCATAATTTCTCAAAGGCAATACCGTCACTAGAATTGCCAATTTTTGCAATTGTTTTAATCCAGTCTAAATCTGGAGGTGGTTGTGTTGTAGCTTTGTCGAAAGAGGCGATCGCTTCTTCATATCGCCCTAATTTATCCAGCGCCTCAGCCCGGTCATCCCAAAGACAGTCGTCGTCAAGTCTGATTTCAATAGCTTTGTCGTAAGAGGCGATCGCTTCTTCATATCGCCCTAAGTTAGCCAGCGCCCAACCCCGGTAATGCCAAGCTTCCTGGTAGTCAGGTTTGATTTCAATAATTTTGTCTAATGAGGCGATCGCTTCTTCAATTCGCCCTAAGTTATGCAGCGTAAAACCCCGGTAATGCCAAGCTTCGTGGTAGTCCGGTTTGATTTCAATAGCTTTGTCTAATGAGGCGAGCACTTCTTCATATAGCCCGAAGTCATCCAGCGCCAAACCCCGGTTATACCAAGCTTCGTGCTTGTCAGGTTTGATTTCAATAGCTTTGTCTAATGAGGCGATCGCTTCTTCATATCGCCCTAATTTATCCAGCGCCTCAGCCCGGTTCTTCCAAGCTTCGTGGTAGTCAGGTTTGATTTCAATAGCTTTGTCGCAAGAGGCGATCGCTTCTTCATATCGCCCTAAGTCATCCAGCGCCACAGCCCGGTTCTTCCAAGCTTCGTGGTAGTCAGGTTTGATTTCAATAGCTTTGTCGAAAGAGGCGAGCGCTTCTTCATTTCGCCGTAAGTTATCCAGCGCCACAGCCCCGTCATCCCAAAGAGAGTCGTCGTCAAGGTCGAAAGAGGGGATCTGAAGAAGCGATCGCCATGAGTTATACCGCGCCAAACCCCGGTAATGCCAAGCTTCGTGGTAGTCAGGTTTGATTTCAATAGCTTTGTCGCAAGAGGCGAGCGCTTCTTCATATCGCCCCAAGTTATACAGCGCCTCAGCCCGGTTCTTCCAAGCTTCGTGGTAGTCAGGTTTGATTTCAATAGCTTTGTCGCAAGAGGCGATCGCATCTTCAAATCGCCCTAAGTGTCTCAGCGCATTACCCCGGCTATTCCAAGCTTGGTGTTTGTCAGGTTTGAATTCAATCGCTTTGTCTAATGAGGCGATCGCATCTTCAAATCGCCCTAAGTGTCCCAGCATATTACCCCGGTTATACCAAGCATCGTAGTCGTCAGGTTTGAATTCAATCGCTTTGTCTAACGAGGCGATCGCTTCTTCATTTCGCCCTAAGTTAAACAGCGCCACACCCCGGTTATTCCAAGTTACGTGCTTGTCAGGTTTGATTTCAATCGCTTTGTTGTAAGAGGCGATCGCACCTTCAAAATCCCCTCTCTCATACTGCTCATTTCCCCTATCAAGCCAAGTCTTAGCATCTTGATTAAGCATCTTAAATTCCCTCTACGCCTTCTACAACTTTACGATTAATATTTCCTCCGAAACCATCCCCAACAAACACCGCCTCAATCACCTTCCGCCGCCAATCCTCCTCCGAGATTTTACTCGAAAAATAGGTGTTTTATCGCTCAGATAATTCACTAATTGCCATACTCCGGTTATGCCAAGCTTCCTGATAATCCGGTTTAATAGCTAAGGCTTTGTCAAAAGACGCGATCGCACCTTCTAAGTCTCCTAACTGTCTCAGTGCAACACCCCGGTTATGCCAAGCTTCCTGGTAATCCGGTTTAATAGCTAAGGCTTTGTCAAAAGAGGCGATCGCGTCCTCAAATCGCTCTAAGCTTTTCAGCGCAATCCCCCTATTTATCCAAGCTTCGTGCTTGTCGATTTTCAATTCAATCGCTCGATCGTAAGAGGCGATCGCGTCTTCAAATCGCCCTAAGTTTTTCAGCGCAATACCCCGATTATTCCAAGCTTCGTGCTTGTCTAACTTAAATTCAATCGCTTTGTCGTAGGAAGCGATCGCGCCTTCAAATTGCCCTAATTTTCCCAGTGCCATGCCCCGGTTATACCAAGCTTCGTGGTAGTCTGGTTTAATAACTAAAGCTTTGTCGTAAGAAGCGATCGCGCCTTCAAATCGCCCTAATTTTCCCAGTGCCACGCCCCGGTTATACCAAGCTTCGTGGTAGTCTGCTTGAATGGCTAAAGCTTTGTCAAAAGAGGCGATCGCGTCTTCAAAATCTCCTAATTTTCCCAGTGCAACGCCCCGGTTATACCAAGCTTCGTGGTAATCTGGTTGAATGGCTAAAGCTTTGTCAAAAGAGGCGATCGCTTCTCCCAATCGCCGTAAGCGATACAGCACATTACCTCGGCTATACCAAGCTTGGTACAAGTCTGGCTTAAATTCAATCCCTTTGTCGTAAGCAGCGATCGCTTCTTTAAATTGCCCTAATTCATACAACGCCTCACCCCAGTTATACCAAACTTTGTAGAAGTCAGGTTGGATGCCAATGGCTTTCTTGTAAAAGGCGATCGCACCTTCAAAATCCCCTTTTTCATATTGCAAATATCCCCGACTAAACCACTCCTCAGCCTTTTGATTAACCATGTTAATTTCCCTCTGCGTCCTCTGCACCTTTGCCGTTAATTTCTCTTCCCAAACCATCCCCAACAAACACCGCCTCAATCACCTTCCCCCGCCAATCTTCCTCAACAATTGGCAGCGGAAACTTAGCTAAAACTCTCCTGCCAAATTCCCCCGCCACACCTCCCAATTCCCCGCCGCGAATTTCACTCAACAACAGCAACCGCCGCGCCAATTCCTGATGCGATATAATAGATGGGTTATCAATTGCTAACAACCTCTCACCAAACTGCCGCAACCAAGCCGCCAACTCCGTCTCCTTAACACCTTTCACCATCAAAAACCCAGCCACATTCCCGCTGCTAGTACCCCGATCCACCTCTTCTAATAGTTGCATAAATATCGCTTCATATTCCGCATCAGTCCGGGTGAGACGCGGTGGCGCTACAGAAGTGCGACGGCTGCTATTCTCCTGGGGAAATAAGGGAAAAATAATCAGTAGTTGTTGAAATAATCGCTTGATATATTGCCAAATTTTGTTTAGCATTTGTCGCACTCTGACCGTGTAATAACTTTGATTATACTATAATATTAGATCGAAACCATCCCAATTTTCGGTACGTTGTTGCGCTTCAGCGCTGAGGGGAGGGCTAGAGCATCGACTACGTACCTTAAGATTGCATAAAGAATATGGTAAGCTCCGAGAATAAAAATCAAAGATATATTGATGCCATGACGCGATTTATTCACGATCGCTTTGCCAAAGAATACTTGGCAGAAATGCTGTCACCAATAGGCACTGTTAATATTGGTCGTGATGTCACTTCCGAAGTCCGCGAAATAGATGTTTACTTTACCCCCACTACCGTTACCCCAGAATATGTAGAAACCCTGGGAATCTTGGGAAGAATGGCAACAGCAACGGCAATTTTTGAGCCATTTCGCAACCCAGTAAGCGTCAGCGAAGTTTGTAGTTGTCTGAGTAAATTATGGGATGTCCGAGGCGAATTAGAACGACTAGCTAGAAGACAAAATACCCGCTGCGAAGAAGCAGAAATGCCCAAACTGTGGATACTCACCCCCACAGCATCAAAAGTATTGTTAGATGGGTTTAATGCCACACCCGACAACGATAATTGGATGCAGGGAATTTATTTTTTAGGGGAATATTTGCGAACCGCTATTGTCGCGATTCACGCCTTGCCAGAAACTCCCCAAACGCTATGGTTGAGAATTTTGGGTAGGGATAGAGTACAACAGCGAGCGATCGCACAGTTGAGCAGCCTCGCATTGGATGACCCGATGCGAATTAATGCGCTAGAATTATTATATCGGTTACAATCGAACTTAGTAACCGATAGCGAACAGCAATTAGACACAGAAGATCGGGAGTTAATTATGGCGATCGCACCACTTTTTCAAGAACAATTGCAACTTGCTAAACAGCAGGGTATTCAACAAGGAATCGAACAAGGAATCGAACAAGGACTACAGCAAGGTATCGAACAAGGTATTGAACAAGGTATCGAACAAGGAAGACAAGAACAACAACGCTTAATTTTAGCAAATTTTCTGCGAGAAAGATTCGGAGAACTTCCCCAGGAAATAGCAGCACTTCTCTCTTCAGTATCTACTATACCTGTGGCGGAATTTACTAAGGTCTTACTGGAAATATCCCTGCTAACAGTGGATGAAGCAGGACTACAACAGGCAGTAAGACTCTTAACAGAAAATGGAGAAAGGTAGAGGTATATCTGCTAATGGCTAATGGCTGGTAGCATGGGAATCAATACTTGGGATTATATCTTCATAACTTACGCACGTCTCGCCAGAAACCGGGTTTCTTTGTAGATTTATAGTTTACTTATGAAGATTTTTCTAAGAAACCCGGTTTCTAATTACATTACTTCAAAATCAAATAATATAACTCCCCAGTAGCATTAATTAACCCCGCCCTATCCCCCGCCCTATCCCCCGTCCCCATAAAAACATCCACTCTCCCAGGCCCTTT
This sequence comes from Kamptonema animale CS-326, assembly GCF_028330895.1. Classification (NCBI taxonomy): domain Bacteria; kingdom Bacillati; phylum Cyanobacteriota; class Cyanophyceae; order Oscillatoriales; family Microcoleaceae; genus Kamptonema; species Kamptonema animale. Next base: position 6,806 of record NZ_JAQMUA010000243.1, read on the forward strand.
AATCGCTCCCCCCGTATCCTGATCTAACACATATCTACTAACAGCAATCTGGTCTAATTTACCCTCTTGATTCTGATAGGGAAGCCGAGTATTAATCAAGGCTAAAGCACCATGAGGCATCAAAGATTTATCCGTAGCAATCGAACGTTCAGGAGTTACGGGTAAACCTAAACTACCCGTCGCCGGCGCACCGTTTGTTTCTCTAAAAAACACAAAACTTTCATTGCGGGGTAAATACTTATTCATATCCCCAGGAAATTGTTGAAAATATTGAGTAAGCCTAATTAAAGTCAACTCTTCTAAAGTAAATTTTCCATCTTTAACTAACTCTCTCCCTACGCCAGTGTAAGGGCGATCGGTTTTGCTAGCATAACCAACAGTCATCACATTGCCATCAGTTAATTGCAACCTGGCAGAACCTTGAACGTGAACTAAAAAAGCTTGAAAGCGATCGCGCAACCAAACTAATTCTAACCCTCGCAATTGCGTTGCGCCCAAACCATCCGCCCCTTCTAACTGTAACCGCGTCGGGTGCGGTTTCGGCCAAGAGGCTAAATTAGGAGGTAAGCGATAAAGGGGATAGCGATATTCCGCCGTCGGTTCCCGCGAAGCGCGGTAAATTGGCTCAAAATAGCCCGTAAAACCCACAGTTCCCTTGCCATCTTTGCCGGCAGCTTGATAAAATACAAATTCTCGCTTGACAGATGCTTGTAATTGTGCAGGAGAATTAGAACTAACAACTAATTGGCGAAAACGTTGTAAAGAAAGACGAACGCGATCGCGCGTAATACCTGCGATCGCATACTTCTGATAAGCAGCAGCAGCCTTCGGCGATTGCAAATAGGCTAAACTGTAATCAATCGCAGTTAGAAGCGATCGCTTATCTCCCGGTTTACCCGCCTCGCCCCAAATTTGACCATCTAAACCTAAAATATCCGACCCGCTAACAACATCCAACCGATCTGGAGTCATCCGTTGTAGCGGCGGGACATCAGCAACAACCGCCAAAGATAAAGCAATAGGAAACAGACAGCCACAAGCGAACAGGCGGCCCAGAGAGAATATAGAATAAGGCATAAGTAGTATTCGACCTAAGTTAGAGAGATTTTGCCTTATTCGTCTACGTCTGAAAAATCAGGCCTAGAACTATAAACAGGTTCCACACGAATCGCCATCACGCTAGCAGGGCGAACCACCATATACTCATTTTCCCGATTTTTCATCGGGACATTAACAAATTCTTTAGAGTCAAATTTGGGTACAATCACCCCGCTGTACCACTTCTGAAAATCTTGCAGCGTGGCGAAACGCACCTCTTGCTGGTGGCCGCCTTCTAGCATCAAGTGGACAACAAATTCATTAGGAGCTCTGGCCATACTGATTTTAGATTTTAGAATTTAGAATGATTTTACATCTTAACCCTCAAACTCCATCAAAATATGCTGGATAGCGTACTACACCGCTAACATCCTTCAAAGCGTCGGGATAAAGTTCCGCCACCATAAACACCTCATCGGGTAATTCCAAGGAAGGAGTCAAACCAAATTGACTCGCCCTCTGAAAGCCAAAACGCTGATAATATTCGGGTTCACCTACAACCACAACAATACCGTGACCCAACTCGCGACATTTTGATAAACCAAATTCTACCAACTGGCTACCAATGCCTTGTCTTTGGCGTTGTGGGGCGACGGCTAGGGGGGCGAGGGCGAGGGCTGGAAATGTGCGATCGCGCCCTTCAATAGCGAGACTGGTAAAGAGAATATGCGCGATCGCCTCCCCATCCTCCCAGCCCACCAGCGACAATTCGGGGATAAAATTGGGGTAATTGTGGATTACCTCTACCAAATCCGCCTCACCGATCCCGCCGAAAGCCGCTATCAGCAAAGCGCGAATCGCCGTTACATCCGTATCTGTTTCAGCAGCAAAAGATAACATAGACTTTGTATTGCATAACACGGTTTTGACACTAGGGCTTAAAATAGTTTGGACTTAGCGTGAATCCTGTCCAACTAACGATACCAACCTATGCCCCGCCGCCAAGACTTAAAAAAAATACTGCTGATTGGTTCTGGCCCTATCGTCATAGGCCAAGCGTGCGAGTTCGACTATTCGGGCACGCAAGCTTGCAAAGCCTTGCGAGAAGAAGGGTTTCAAGTGGTGCTAGTGAACTCCAATCCTGCCACCATTATGACCGATCCAGAAACCGCCGAACGCACCTACATCGAACCCTTAACCCCAGAAATCCTTGAGAAAATCATCGCTAAAGAACGACCTCAAGCCATTTTACCAACAATGGGCGGTCAAACAGCACTAAATTTAGCAGTTGCCGTTGCTAAAAACGGCGTTTTGGAAAAATACGGCGTTGAATTAATTGGTGCGAAATTGCCAGCAATTGAAATGGCAGAAGATCGGTTGCTATTTAAAGAAGCAATGGCGCGAATCGGCGTTCCCGTTTGCCCTTCAGGAATTGCGTGTAATCTCGATGAAGCCAGGGCGATCGGTCACGAAATCGGCAGTTTCCCATTAATTATCCGTCCTGCTTTCACAATGGGCGGCACAGGTGGCGGCATTTCTTATAACCAAGAAGAATTTGAAGAAATGGCCCAAGGCGGCATCGATGCTAGCCCCGTTTCGCAAATTTTGATCGAACAATCTTTAATCGGCTGGAAAGAATACGAATTAGAAGTAATGCGGGATTTAGCAGATAATGTAGTCATTATCTGTTCCATCGAAAACCTCGATCCGATGGGCATTCACACCGGAGATTCGATTACCGTCGCCCCGGCCCAAACCCTCACAGATAAAGAATATCAACGCCTTCGCGATGCCTCAATTAAAATTATCCGCGAAATTGGCGTAGAAACTGGCGGGTCTAACATTCAATTTGCTGTTAATCCCGTTAACGGCGAATTTATTGTGATTGAAATGAACCCTCGCGTTAGCCGTTCCTCTGCTTTAGCCTCGAAAGCAACGGGCTTTCCTATTGCTAAAATGGCAGCGAAATTAGCAGTAGGTTACAGTCTAGATGAAATCCCTAACGACATCACCAAGAAAACACCCGCATCCTTTGAGCCCACTATCGATTATGTGGTGACAAAAATCCCCCGCTTTGCCTTTGAAAAGTTCCCCGGTTCGGAACCAACTTTGACTACACAAATGAAGTCAGTCGGGGAAGTTATGGCAATTGGGCGGACGTTTTGCGAATCCTTCCAAAAAGCACTGCGGGGATTAGAAACTGGTCGTGCCGGTTGGGGTTGCGACAAACAAGAAAAGTTACCTTCCCTAGAACAAATTCGCGCCGGATTGCGGACACCAAACCCAGAAAGAATCTTTACTGTCCGCCACGCAATGATGATGGGGATGACAGTAGAAGAAATCTACGAACTTACAGGAATTGACCATTGGTTTCTGGATAAATTTGTGCAGTTACTCGAAACCGAGAAGTTCCTGAAACGCACGCCACTACAGCAGTTGACTAAAGACTTAATGTTTGAAGTCAAGCAATTAGGATTTAGCGATCGCCAAATTGCTTACGCTCAAAAAACCACAGAAGATGAAGTCCGAACCTACCGCAAAAAGTTAGGCGTAATCCCGATTTACAAAACCGTTGATACCTGCGCGGCTGAGTTTGAAGCCTTTACCCCTTATTACTATTCTACCTACGAATTAGGCGCGGCAATCTGGGAATTAGGCGACGAACAAAAGCAAATTTCTGCTGCTGCTCAAAGTTTAACTCCAGAGTCGGAAGTTTTGCCTTCTGAGAAGCGAAAGGTGATGATTTTAGGCGGCGGGCCAAACCGGATCGGACAGGGGATTGAGTTTGACTATTGTTGTTGTCACGCTTCCTTCTCTCTGGGTGATGACGGGTTTGAAACCATCATGGTTAACTCGAACCCAGAGACAGTTTCGACCGACTACGATACTAGCGATCGCCTCTATTTTGAACCCTTGACCAAAGAAGATGTTCTTAACATCATCGAAGCTGAAGATCCAGAGGGAGTTATCATTCAGTTTGGCGGACAAACACCGCTAAAATTAGCAGTTCCTCTGCAAAAAGCTCTGACTAACCATCCTTCAGTCAAGACAAAAATTTGGGGAACTTCCCCTGATTCTATCGACACTGCGGAAGACAGGGAACGATTTGAGAAAATCCTGCGGGAGTTGAACATTCAACAGGCGGCTAACGGTATGGCCCGCAGTTTTGAGGATGCTTTAATAGTAGCTCAACGCATTGGTTATCCTGTCGTAGTGCGGCCGAGTTATGTATTAGGCGGACGGGCAATGGAAATCGTCTATTCTGATGTAGAATTGGAACGGTATATGATGTTTGCCGTCCATGTCGAACCAGATCACCCGATTTTGATTGACAAGTTTTTAGAGAATGCGATCGAGGTAGATGTAGACGCGATCGCAGATACTACTGGTAATGTCGTCATCGGCGGGATTATGGAACACATCGAAGAGGCGGGTATTCACTCAGGCGACTCCGCTTGTTCGATTCCTACGCAAACACTTTCACTAGCAGCTTTAGCAACAATTCGCGGCTGGACTGTTGAACTCGCAAAGGCCCTGAAAGTGATCGGATTAATGAATATCCAATTTGCTGTTCAAGGGGAACAAGTTTACATCATCGAAGCTAATCCCCGCGCTTCTCGGACAGTACCTTTTGTATCGAAAGCAATTGGAGTTCCCCTAGCCAAAATTGCCTCGCGGGTGATGTCTGGTAAAACTTTGGTAGATTTAGGATTTACTAAAGAAATTATCCCAGTTCACGTTGCAGTAAAAGAGGCGGTTTTACCCTTTGCGAAGTTCCCCGGAACTGATACCCTGTTAGGGCCTGAAATGCGCTCTACAGGCGAAGTCATGGGTATTGACACAGATTTTGGTAAAGCCTTTGCAAAAGCTCAATTAGGCGCAGGACAGGTTTTGCCACTATCGGGAACAGTATTTGTATCGATGCGCGATCGCGATAAAATTGCAGTGGTTCCAGTTGTCAAAGAGTTCTTGGAATTGGGATTCAACGTAGTAGCAACGGAAGGAACCCGCAAAGTTTTGCGAGAACAGGGTGTAAAGGTAGGTTTAGAGTTGAAACTTCACGAAGGCCGGCCTAATTTGTTGGATTCAATTAAAAATGAGAAAATCCAACTAATTATTACTACTCCTTCCGGTGAAGAATCGCGGGCCGATGGGATTTTCATTCGCCGTACTGCTTTGGCTTATAAAATCCCGATCATTACCACAATTGCTGGTGCAAAAGCGACTGCGGCCGCCATTCGTTCGCTGAAGTCTCACTCGCTAGAGGTGAAGGCAATTCAGGATTATTCCTTCTAATTTTGTTAACCGTTAACCGTTAACCGTTAACCGTTAACGGCCAATAATTTCAGATTCCTGATGAGAATCTAAAAGACCGCTGGATAGCATGAGTCTTGGCCAAATTAATAGGAAAAATCCCATCCATATTAATAGAGGTATAGAGACAATAACTGTTATCCAGACGGTTTTGAACAAAAACCAACTGCCAGAAATTAGAGTAATACCTGTTAACAAAATTGACCAAGGCTGGCACCACCAAGGCTTATAGTCCCAAGCACTAACAGACTTTTTTTCTGATTCTTTCATAATTAACCTTAGATTGATTTGCGTACATTTGCGGTAAAAAAATTAGGCCTTACGCAAAGAAACCGGGTTTCTCTGAAAAATCAAAGATTCGACTAGATATCTATGAAGAAACCCGGTTTCTGACCTCAACGTGCGTAAGTCCTGAAAATATTAACTGCCTCTTAATTTCTCAACAAAATCTCCATGTTCTGCACTCGCTAAACCCTGCTGTAACACAGCCAAAACCTCAGCTAAATTCCCCTCTAACATTGCTGATACTGCTAACCACAAACCAGGGAAAACCTGACTCCTAATTATTCCGGTGGCATCCGGTTCTAACAGAATATATTCACCTTCATTTAGTTGAAACCAATCAATTCTATTATTATAAATCTTCCAGACCAAATACTCCTGTACTCCATTGCGGCGGTACATCCTTAACTTATCATGGGAATCGTAAGATGCAGTGCTAGCCGATATTTCCACAACTAATTCAGGAGCACCCTCTACATAGCCATCCTCACTAATAGATGAATTGCCACCTGATGCTATTCGTAATAGTGCATCTGGCTGTGGTTCATTCTCCAAATCTAGGCGAGTAGTGGCATTGTCAGCCAAATCAACTGCTGGGGTTGCGGCCCAATAATTACCCAACCAAGTCATAATTTGAGCGTGTTGTCTGCCATGTCTATCAATCCGAACTGGCGAACCCATGTATACTACTCCCTCAATTAATTCAGCTTTTTTTAGTTCTGGCATTGCATGATAACGCCGCTCAAATTCAGGCCGAGTCAAGCGATCGCCATTTTCTAAAGGCAGCACTTCAATTGATGTTTTGCCGGAGTTTTGATTCGTGGGAATCTCCAAAGGTGATGGCATATAAATAACTCCCATTTAAAATCTAATAATCACAAATTATGACCGCAACTCGAACAAAAGCGATCGCTTTCTCCCACAGCCGCGCCACATTGCGGACAAAAACGCTTTCCAGAAACTCCCTGCGTCCCCATCTGCATTGACATATTACCCATCTGCATCTGCATGGGGTTCATCTTCATCGGTGTCATCGGCTTCATGGGTTCCATTGGTTTCATCGGTGTCATCGGCCGCATAGTATTATCATTAGGCCCCGCTTCCATAGTCACCTGCACAAGTGCGATCGCCTCCCCTTCACTCAACTCTGGCATCGCACTTAAAACACTCATCCCATTACCTTGTACCATCACAAATTGCGGCCCTGACTGCGATTCCAACCGCAAAACTATCCCCGATGCAGTGCTAAATGCCGTTGGCGGCATCACCCACCTACCCGTCTGAAAACTACTGCTTGCTTGTTGCTGTTGGCCGGGGCCGCTATTCGATAAGGTAATGACAGTCTGCATTCCCGGATTTTCAATGTAAAGCTTTTGACCTCTACCCAGGTCGCATAAATAAGCCATGATTTTAAGGTCTGATTGTTTAATTAATATTGTAGGCGATCGCGCATTACCTGCGAAGCCCATTTATGTATATTATCAATTTAGAGAAAAGCGATTAATTACTTCAAATTAGGGTTTGCAGATATCAGTAGTTTATGCTACAAAAAGCTGCAAAACCCCAAAAGTGGGATCGCTAGTACAACAGAAAAGTAATTAGGATAAATACCATGCGGTTTGATTCTTACGATCCGGGTGACTTCTATGATGAACTCTTTGCAGCTATTGGACAACCCCGCCCGGAAGCTACACTTTTAATAGAAAGAATTCACTCTCTAACTGAAGGGGAGCTCCAACGGCGACAGCAGGCCGCACAAAATGCCTTAGTGAAGTTGGGAGCAACTTTCAATGTTTATGGTAACAATAAAGGGACAGAGCAAATATTCCCGTTTGATGTAATTCCACGCATTGTTTCAGCCTCCGAATGGAGTTGGATAGAACAAGGACTTAAGCAGAGAATTCACGCCCTAAATCTATTCCTAACAGATATTTACGGCGAACAGAAAATTATCAAAGATGGTATCATTCCCGCCGATTTAATCGAGTCGGCTACAGGTTATCTCAAACCTTGCATCGGATTGAAACCACCAGGCGGAATTTGGTGTCATATTACAGGCACAGATTTAGTGCGCGATAAAGATGGGAAATGGTATGTCCTTGAAGATAATATGCGCTGTCCTTCCGGCATTTCCTACGTTTTGGAAAACCGCCGCGTCATGAAAAGCACTTTTCCCCAAGTGTTCGCCAGATTGGGCATTCAACCTGTGGATGATTATCCCAGTCATTTGTTAGAAACTCTCCTAAATTTAGCACCTTCAAACCTACAAAATCCCAACGTAGTAGTGCTGACTCCCGGCATTTACAACTCTGCTTATTTTGAGCATTCATTTCTCGCACAACAGATGGGAGTTGAGTTAGTTGAAGGTCGAGATTTAGTAGTAGCTGACGGCTACGTGCAAATGCGAACTACTAAAGGTTTGCAGCGAGTAGATGTGATTTATCGCCGCATTGATGATGACTTTATTGACCCCTTGGCTTTCCGTTCTACCTCAATGTTAGGAGTGCCGGGATTAATGGAAGTTTATCGTAACGGTCGCGTTGCTCTTGCTAATGCTTTGGGTACGGGAGTTGCAGATGATAAGGTTATCTATGCTTATGTTCCGCAAATAATTAAGTATTACTTGGGAGAGGAACAAATGTTGTCAAATGTCCCAACTTATGTTTGTTGGGAAGAGGAGCAATTAGAATATGTGGTGGCAAATCTAGATAAGCTTGTAGTGAAAGCAGCAAATGAATCTGGCGGCTATGGGATGTTAGTAGGGACGCATTCTACTCCTGAACAAAGGGAAGATTTTGCTCATAGGATTCGGGAAAATCCCCGGAATTATATTGCCCAACCCACCCTTTGTTTATCGCGAGTTCCTACTATTATTGGCGAGGATTTTGAAGGTTGTCACGTAGATTTGCGACCTTATATTCTCTATGGTCAAGATATTTATGTGCATCCAGGTGGCTTAACTCGTGTGGCTTTGAAGCGTGGATCGCTTGTGGTAAACTCTTCTCAGGGTGGCGGGAGTAAGGATACTTGGGTTTTGTGTCAGTAGACATTTAAATTCTGTAGGGGCTAGCTGAAAACTAGCCTTAGTTTACACTTCTAGTTTTTTTAGAAATACTAAAGTTAATTCTCATTTAAAAGGAGGAATTGCAGATGGTAAACCTACCCGCATAAAGCAACGAGCAAAGGCTTGAGAAAAATGTTCCAAAAAAGGTGATTTCAGTCGCCAACGCTGACCTAATTTAGTTGCATATTTCTCGACATATTCATAAGGCAAACTATATATTTCACCGAAATCGACAACTAAAGCGTCTCGGTTGTTACCTGGATCGATTGGTGATGCCAGCAGATACAAGGCTTCTAGTCTACCTCTGCGAACCTCTTCCCATTTTCCCTTTTTAGTAAATGCTGGATTAATTCTCTCAAACTCCGTGAGCGAATAAATGGGGCTTAATGTAACTAAACGTACTTTTTTGTTCTCAAGGTCACAACTTTGTGTCAAAATAATTAGATCTAATTCTCTCACTTCTACATTAACATCTTGGATTTCATTATTTTCAGCAAAAGTAGTGGGATCGAAGACTGGCCAAGGCACAAGACATCTCGGCAAGTAATCACCCTGCCTAATTGCTGGCTCATTTACTTCCACCCAAAAAGGTTCTATACTCATTCGTCGTCTAGTGGATACTTCCGAGGTTCTCCACGCCCTTTGAACTGACAACGCATACGGACGGTAAAAGAACGATTTGGAGGCACTGGGCGGTAAGTGAATTCGCTAGTATCTTCCGCAGTATCTATCAATTCTTGCTCAATAACTTTAATATTTTCCCACTGCTCTAAAACTCCATCAATAGCTGTTAAATCCCACAAAATCTTTTCAGTTACCTCAGCAACTTTTTGCCTTTCTGGGCTTTGCAGTTCTGGTGTAACTCTTGATTCTGGTACTAATACTCGCGGAGCTTTTTTAATTCCGTTAGGAGGTTCTAAGCAAATTGCTGGCATCAGTTAATCAACTCCCTCATTTTATCAGTGATACAAGCTTCAAAAACTTGATCTGTTCGGTTATGTAGTTGTTCCAAAAAATCCCAAATCACCGCTTCATCATTTGGTATATCGATCTCTCGAAATAGGTCGATGTCCAAGAGAACAGAAACCACATCTGACTTAGGTGGAGGAATTATCGCCTCATTGAGTACGAGCATTCCCTTGAGCTTTTCTTGGGGAATTTGTAGTTGCATGAAATAGCCACTTAGACCTTCAGGCAAGTCCGGTGAAACTTCCGGTACAGTCCGCAGGTAGTCTTTAAAATCATCAAATGGTAAAGGTAAATCCAGCCGATTAATGTATCTAACTGCTAACTTAGTAATGGCTTTTGGCTTGGCGACTGACCGATAAATGTTCCAAAGTCGCTTTGCTTCATCTCTGAATGTTTCCCAACAGTCGTAGGGAGCAAGCCTAATGAAACTGAAGCCATCCATGCGAGCCTGAAAGCTCTGCTTTTGGTCACTGCTCACAAACCCAGAACCTATCTGGTATTGACTTGCTGTAGCCTCAACACTAGCCCCTACCACCATTTGCCCGTGGGCAATCAATAGTTCCTGACGTATAGGGTAGTCAACCTCTATGTTAGAATGCAGTCGTGTCAAGGTTTCGAGTGTCACTTCATCAGGAAGATCAACCCGCACGTCAATCACTGCTTCGGCGATCGGTGGTTGTGAGTAGTGTTTTCGTAGCTCCATACCAGTGATTGTATTACGAATAACTGGCGACGCGATCGCACCATCATATACTACAATCGTAGTATAGCAGAACACCTGCGTCTGTTTATAAGCGAACTTAACAGATAAACCTACTTAGCGCGATCGCACAGAGCAACCAATGGATAGAATTACTGTAGAATCCAGATTAATATTACTAGCTTTAGTAGGAAGTCAAGCCTATGGGACTTCTACACCACAGTCTGATTTTGACTATAAAGGCGTATTTATCGCTCCCAAAGAATACTACCTTGGATTTAAAACTTTCGAGCAGAAAGATACAGGCTGGGATGTAGAACCAGGAACGGGTTTGTATCCCATGCTCGATACTGTCAAAGACTGTACAATCTACGAACTCAGAAAGTTTTTATCCCTAGTTGGTAACAATAATCCCAACATTTTAGAAACTATTTGGATGGATAGAGAATTTTACGCCTATCTGTCTCCGGCGGGTGAAAAGCTAATTTCTTATCGCTCCGCTTTCTTGTCTCAAAAAGTTAGAACATCTTTTGCTGGCTACGCTTACGCTCAAATCAAACGGGTGGAAAATCATCGAAAATGGTTGCTAAATCCTCCGCCGAGAAAACCTGTCCCTCAAGATTTCGGACTAGATGACGAGAATTATAAGCCATTAAATAAGACAGAAATTAATGCTTTTCTGGAATTTCTGTATATGCTAGTTCGTGACTGCATCGAATTTCTAGAGCCGTCAGAAGAATTGAGAAATTTGCTGCTTGAAAAAATTGACTATAAAGGTATCCTCAAACAGCGACCAATTCCAGAGGAATTACTGCCACAAGTTCAACAATATACGAGAGCTACCAATGATTTTATTAGGTTACTGCACATCTCTCAAGCTTATCGTCAGGCTCTCGGTGAATGGGAAGCTTACAAAAAGTGGAATGTCGAAAGAAATGTAGATAGAAAAGCTTTAGAGAGCAAATGTGGCTATGATTCAAAACATACTTCCCATTGCATTCGTTTGTTGCGGATGGGGATAGAAATCCTGAGAGATGGGGAACTGAATGTTAATCGCAAAAAAGTAGGAGATAGCGGATATTTGCTTTCTATCAGAAATGGAGATGTTACTTATGAAGAAGTGAAAGAAATCGCTAGCTCACTTTTTGAAGAAATCAAAACCATCAAATCTTCTCTACCAGAAAATGTGGATAAAGAATTTCTTAACGAAGTTTGCGTTGAGTTGGTAGAAATGGCTGGTTTTAAGTAGAAGGAAGAAGGAAGAAGGAAGAAGGATTTAGTTATCTAGGAGAGAAGGAAGAAGTAAAGAAAGCATAACTTACTAATTCTTTATAATTATTTTTCCTTCTTCCTTGATTTTTATCCTTCATTTAATTGCTTAAAAGAACCTTCAGATTTAACTTGTTTGTGCAAACTAATTTGGTCGCCGACTTGATAGCCAGAATAAAAGCCAGATTCGCTGCTAATTTGAGAACCAGAACGAACTTTAACTTTTACACCCTGCTGTTCTAAATAGTTGCTAATATCTTGCTGATTTTTCTCAAACATCGATCTGACTACAATAGCTGGAGTCGCTGCTACATCTCCTGAACCAGGAATTCCTGAATTTTTTAGTTCTTCTTTTTGGATTAATAGCCTTTGGCTTAACCGCGTCGCACACCCCACTCGAAAAGCATTTAGATAAGCCAATCCCCGACCATTTCCTTTGCGATATTTAGCACGCCGCTCAATGGCTTGAGCTAAGTATTCATAAAGGTATTGACACGCTGCGATATTAGTAGGTGTTCCCACTAAAAACATATAGCCGGTATAACTATTTCGCATTGCTTCGCAGCCATTAGCTTCAGCAATTCCAGAGAGTAATGTCATTTTCCAAGTGACATAACGAGGCGTTGTTTCGACAGAGTTTTGAATTATTTTTTCTTGCTCTGAAGTACCTAAATCAGCTAAGCTGAGATTGTATTGTGCTAATAGTAGAGATGCTTTTTCTGCGGCGGCTGTCGCTTCGTTCTCGTTAGAAGAAGTTGCGAGAGACAATAGTTTTTTGATTTTATCAAGCGTACTTTTGTCGGTCATTTTGCTAATGGCTAATGGGTAATGGCTAATGGCTAATGGCTAATTGCTAATGGCTAATTGCTAATTGCTAATGGCTAATTGCTAATGGCTAATGGCTAATTGCTAATTCAGGACTTACGCACAACCAAAGAAACCGGGTTTTTTGACGAAAATACTTCGTTTTTACCACAGATTCTCTCAAAAACCCGGTTTCTGGAGCCATGAACAGTTAACAATTAACAATTAACAATTAACAATTAACAATTAACAATTAACAATTAACAATTAACAATTAACAGTTAACAGTTAACAATTAACAATTTATTCATCAATAGACCATCCATCCTTAACGGAATCTTCCTCAATAATTCTTTTCGGACGCATCACTAGAATAACTTTCGCTAAAAGCTTGATATCGGGAGATTCTTCAAACCACTGTAATTCTAAATTGCCGTTGCTATCTGTGAGAAAATAACTATCAGCATCCCACTGCCTTTGAGCGCGGTCGGCGATAATTAATACTTCTTCAGGTTTGCCTTGTAAGGGTGTGGGAAAGCGATCGCTATTGGCCAAAAGAGCTACGGGATCTTCTGCTTTCCTAATCACTTGCCAACCAGGGACGGTTATCCAAGCGCCAGTACCGGAAAATTTGATCAGTTGAAAGGGCCCTGTTTCCTCAGTTAGGGGAACTGCTTGCCAGTCTGTAGTGGCGATCGGCATTTGACCTGCAACAGGTACGATCCGAGGTAAATCTTCCTCTTCTTCGACGCGATAGACTGGCAATCGGGGGGCGGTACGCTTCGGAACTACGGTAAAATCAGTGAGTAGTTGTTCGATTTGTTGACGCGCAGTGGGACTTGCGGCTAATTTTAAACCGCGTGCGATCAGGCGCGATCGCTCTTGCAGATCGCTCTTCTCCCTTGCCAATTTCCAACACTGGTAAGCAACTGCGTCCCCCGCAGCATTGGTAAATCCTGCTGGCGGCCGAATGCGCGAAAATTCCTTAACAGCTTTGGCGATTTCGTGCGCGTCGTCAGCATCCAGGTTGTGAGATAGTACCAAGGTAGCAGCAGCAACTCGTTCGTTTTGGGTGAGAATCCGAAACTCGTACAAAATATCGCTACCCTTGCGCCAAAAGTGCGATCGCACTTCCTCAGTGGCATCTGCATTTACTAAACTGGTATAAACTTGAGCGGCAACGCTGACCTGATTTTGCTGCACCGGCTCAAACCCCGTTTGTTCAAAAATCTGATTAGAACTGTAGCCAGCTTTGAGCAATGTCGCGCAAGCCTGTCCCCATTCTACCCAACTGCCCTCCTTGCGGCGGAGCGATCGCACTAAATTTTCCACATCCACAGCATTGCTAGAAGATTGAGGGCCCGAATTCGGTAAGTCTTGAGGTGTTTGAGTCATAATCGAATTACAAATTCAGCGATAGGTAGTTGTTATTGTGCAAACGTACAATCTGAGAAAGCCTCCCTTAAAGACTGGGAAACAACAATTCAGAAGTTGCACTCCCTGTTTTAGTTGGCAGGCGATCGCGTCAACCAGACAATCAAGTTTATACCCAAATTCTGTTAGGGACGCTCAGAAGACAAAAGCTGAAAGCTGACTTCTCAGTTGCAGTAGAGCTTAGGTTTGATACCATGTCACTATTGTTGCAAAATAAATGCTCACCCAAATCCGCTGAGGCGAGTTGATTGTATTCTTATGGATAATGCCCTTCCAGAGCTAGATAGCATTAAACGCCAGCTCATGAGCCTAAATCGACCGAAAAAGCCTAAGATGCTGGTGGTAGACGATGAACCAGACAATCTCGATCTCCTCTACCGAACTTTCCGGCGAGATTTTAACGTACTGAAAGCTGAGAGCGGAATTCGCGCCTTGGAAGTCCTTGGCGATGAAGGTGAAGTTGCTGTCATCATCTCCGATCAACGTATGCCGGAGATGAAGGGAACGGAGTTTCTGAGCAAAACTGTGCCTCAGTTCCCAAATACAGTACGGATTATCCTCACTGGTTTTACGGATATTGAAGACCTCGTAGACGCAATTAACTCTGGACAGGTATATAAATATATTACTAAGCCCTGGGACCCGAACGAACTCAAAGTTGTAGTGCAGCGGGCCGCAGAGACTTACGAATTGCTCAAGCAACGGACGGAAGAACTGCGCCGGGCCCAAATCCAAACGCAATTACTGGCAACTGTCATGCAGACTGCTCAGGACTCTGCTAGTTTGGAAGCCAGTTTAGAGCCAATTGCTGCGGCCTTCAGCGATAATTTTTTAGCCGATGCCTGTATCTTGCAACTGGTGGAGGGAAATGCTTTAACAGGGGCCGTCGGTACTCACAGCGCAGGTGGAAAGGTGGACAACTGGCTAGCTAGCGACCCTTTGGTGAAGGAAGCGATCGCTACTCAGACGATTCAATGTTCCCTCAATGTCTCAGCGGATACAGCCATGACTGATATTGCCCACTACCAGGCATCAGGAATTCAAGCGCATCTCGCTGTTCCCATCGCCTATCGCGGGGAAGCGATCGCTTTAATGTCCCTCCAGTGGAAGCATCCTAGCACTCTCCGCCCTGACGAACTGATGACGCTTCACTTGGCAGCTCAACAAGTTGCTCTAGTTCTAACTACTTTGAAGTGTTCTTAAGCGAGGATATATCAGGTAGATACTATCTTGAATTGTCAATGGGTGGCGATCGCATTGTAATTGTAAGGTGGGCGCTCGCCGCAACCATCTTCTTCTATGAGTTACAGGTTTTTTGCGGCGATCGCCCACCCTACGTTTAATTATGGCCGACTACTTACACAGCAAGGTTTATTTGCGTCTACCTACTTAAATCTACCAATTTCCCCACTTCCGCAAATTTTATTCACCAGAATTATCTTGCTGATTCCTTTGATTTAACAGGATATCGAGCATCCGCATTGTCTCCCTTCTCAAACCATCGATATTAGTTTGTTGTCGGTCTATTCTTTCCTCTATTTGAATCATCCTTTCTTGCTGTTGAGCGATCGTCACTTGTTGTTGAGCGATCAGTTGTAATATTTGCTGCCGTTCTTCTCTGGCCTCTGCTGCCGTATTTGCTAATGCTTGAATCACGCGAGCATTGCTATTGGCTATATTCGCTGTTTCCTCTACCTGATTAGCGAGTCTATCTAGTCTGTCATCATCCCAGTGTTCTGTTGCCATAGATTTTTTTGACTCTGTTTTTCTATTATCTCATAAAACGCGATCCGCCTTGATTAAGTCGTAGGTCTTTTGAACGATTGGTAATTTTTACGTAGGAGGATATTACTCAGAAAAGGCCATTTTTGACAGCACTTACGCACCCAACCAAAGAAACCGGGTTTTTTACGAAAATACTTCGTTATGACCCACAGATTCTCTCAAAAACCCGGTTTCTGGGGCCCCAGTAAGTCCTATTTGAAAAAATAAATCGAGTCGCCAGAGGCGATCGCTCCAGTGTAAAGGGAAGAAGTGTATAGCGCAAAAGGGCAAAAATGTCAAGAGCTAAGGAAGCCACGCGATCGCACAAACAAGACGAAAACCGAAGTTGAAGTAGCGAACGCCCGGCACAAGGTTGTAGCCGCGAATCGCAGCGCGGCAACTGACGGGATTGAGGTTCCACGAACCACCGCGCAGCAGCCGAGTTCGGTTGTTATTCTTAATATTGACTAATAAATCAATATAATTTTGGTAATGATTATTATTGTTTTCATCCCAGACGCTACTATCTGTCGGTGCTCCCTTGTAATTATCATGCCAAGGGTCTGCACACCACTCCCAGACGTTTCCGTGCATATCATAGAGTCCGAAGGCATTAGCGACTTTAAAACTGCCTACTGGTGTCGTTTTAAATTGCCTTCTGTAATGGTGAGGGTGACTTTTGAATTCATTTTAATCTATGATTGTTAAGATCCTAAACTTTACAAGTCTCAACGTGAGATGAAGATTCTAACATTGATGCGTCTGGAGTCTTACCCTGACTAACTGCAATCTTTGTCTTTAATCCTAAAGCCTTCAGCAAAATAATAAATCGGTAAATCTCTTCTCCTCCTGATGCTTTTAGCAATTCCTGAAGTCGATCCCAATTCTGTTTATCTTCTTCAGCCATTATAGAGACTTTACATTGAGATTTAACCACATCTCTGAGTACCGTCAGTAACAGTTCCGGTTCGGGTTCTTTTTCTTCTAAAATTGCTTGAATATAAGCAGCAGATTCTTCAATTTTTTCGAGAGATTTAATCAGATAGTCTTGGTAACTATGAGTTTTAGGCATCGTTTCTACTCCTAAATTCTATCCAGTATTCTTTGGCTTTGCGAATATCTCGATCTTGGGTACTTTTATCTCCACCGCAGAGAAGCAGTACAATAGTTGAGTCTCTTTCTCCAAAATAAACCCGGTAGCCTGGGCCATAGTCAATTTTCAACTCAAAAACACCTTCTCCTACTGATTTACAGTCTCCTAAATTACCAAGAGCAACTCGCTGAAGTCTACCTTTTATTTTAGCTTTCCCTTCGCGATCGCGCAAGGAATCAAGCCACTCTTCAAAAGGGATTTTTCCCTCTAAGGTTTCATAGGTTTGAATTTCTCTCGGTTGGACTTCCATGATTTCATTGAATACAAACCTTTGCCTCAATTGTTAATATTTGAGTTCGGTCGGTTTGACACAGAAGATTATAGCTTATAAGCGTTGCTTTGACAATTGAATGATACCCCAAGGCATCTTGACAGACAGTACAGCTTTAAAATATAATTAGTTTCAACTCAACACAAATTTTTATCCCATGAAAACAGTTGACAAAAGTCAATTAAAAGCTAATTTACTAGAATTTTTGCAACTTGTCGAGCTAGAAGGCGAAGAAATTTTAGTAACAGATGGAAATAAGCCAGTTGTAAGAATTTCTCAGTATGAAAAGACTGTTTCAACGGAAGAATTATTTAAGAATATGCGGGGGAAAGTCAAATATTTTGACGACTTAACTACCCCAACAACTGAAGAATGGCAGGAAGTATGACTATTGTCCTTGATACCTGCGCTCTCATCTGGTGGAGTGTAGATCCAGAGAAGCTTTCTCAAGGGGCAAAAGCAGCTTGTCAGCAGATGGAACAAGATAAAAATGGTTTAGTTCCATCCACAGCTATCTGGGAAATAGCTATTAAGATCAAATCTACTCTTTAGTAATTTGGTAAATTGAAAGTGCTAGGTATCGGAAACGTAGAAAGCTCATGGTTTCGTGGTTTTTGCCTTTGTTATAAATCTTAACGAAACTCTGAAACGCTTAGATGTTACAGTTTACAAGTCTCGAAGCGAGAGAAGAGAACCAGACGACCCATCACCCACTTCGCCGCCGGGAGGTGTCCCTGGTACTTGTGGAATTCGGTGCCTAAAGCAACTTCCTCATACTCCAACCAGTTACTATTCACACGCCAACCTACGCGATCGCCCCACGCTTCCCAAATTTTACTATCATCTTCCCTGGTTCCGCCCAGACTTTGATAGATGCGCTTCTGCACCGAAAAGCCAAAGCGTCCATTACTGTATTTTACCCAAAGTTGGTCAATCGTTCGCAAGTCTTCACAAGGAAAATTATCTATTGATGAGCTATCCAGCCATCCTTCTTCCTCCCTACCCGCCACCTTCAACATCACACTCGCTGTTTCTCGATCCGCCTGTTTCCAATTTCCTGCTGCTAATAAATTACGCAAGTTTATATAATCCATCCCCACGGCAGAAATCAATTGTACCTCATTAGTCGCCTGTTTAGGCATCACTAAATCCAACCATTCCTGCACCGACTGGGGGCGATTATACGGTTCCCAATTCATCCCCCTAATAATCGCTGCATTCACCCTATCACTAATTTTATTGTTATGCTGTTTCGGCGGAGTCAAAGGAATATTTCCCTTCCTAATAAAATGGGACGCAAATGGCAACTCACCCCTCAGCCTCACATACATCGTCATACATTGGGACGGAAATGGCAACTCACCCGTCAGCATCACATACAGCGTCGCCGCCAAAGAATAAACATCAGTATATGCACCAAAGTCTGCTCCTTCTCCCAACAATTCCATAGGTGCAAAACACTCAGTGCTAAAATTACTATTAGCCCTGAACTTTACCGGTACTGTCGCCTGTCGCGCCAAGCCAAAATCTATCAAAACCGCCTCAAGCCCCTGCTTTCTCAACATAATATTTTGAGGTTTAACATCCTGATGAGTAAATCCTTGCTGATGAATAAATCTCAAAGCATTTCCCACTTGTTGAATAATTGGCAAAGCCTGAACTTCCGACAAAACGCCGTTATCTTCCAGATATTCAGCTAAATCAATCCCGTCGATTAACTCCATCACCATGCACCATAAATCGCCCTCTGGAAAGACCTCATAAACTTCGACAACATGAGGATGACTGCACTTTGCTAAACACAGCGCCTCATTCATAAACTTGCCTTGGCAATTGACAAAATCTGTCTTTCCTTGTTGGATAGCATTCAGCGTTTTAATCGCAACTAACTTACCTTCTTTGCGATTTTGAGCGCGGTAGGTGACACCGAAATCGCCGCCGCCGAGAATTGCTTCTATTAAATATTTGCCTTCGTGCAGTTGTTGTCCCGGTGCCCAGTGCTGCATATTGGTGTGCGATGCTGTGTAGATACTGCAAATTGTAGCAGATGAGCCTTGCCTGTGCAATTTACAATTCTTATTACTATGTTGAAATTTACTCTTTTATTTCTGTTTCAGAGTAGGAATAATCATGTCAAATGATTGCGAGCGAAGCGAAGCAAGCTGCTGGGATTGCTTCGCTTCGCTTGCAATGACAGATCGCAAGTAATTTGCCTGACATGATATAATAAGTTAACGGTTAACCGTTAACTGTTAACCGTTAACTATTGAGATTTACTCCCCGCTGTTTCTTGTTTCTTATTTTGCTGCATAGCCAGCAATTCAGGAATAGTTACAAATTTAAAACCTTTCTGCTTAAGTCCATTAATAATCTCAGGTAAAGCTTGCACAGTTCGATCGCGATTTCCCCCACCATCGTGCATCAATACAACCGCACCAGAACGTGCTTTTGAAAGCACATCATCAACTATAGTCGTCGCCGGCGGCATGAGAAAATCTTTAGTATCTATCGACCACATGACAATGACATAATTTTTCTTTTTAGCATAATCTGCTAAACCATTCTTCAAACGACCTCCAGGGGGTCGAAATAAGAAAGATTTCGCTCCTGTCGCTCGATAAATATGCACGGCAGTATTATCAATTTCAGCGGCCGCTGTAGCAATATCTACATTACGATAGAAGTGATGCCAAGTATGATTGCCGATCGCATGGCCTTCTTTCACTACTTGCTTAGCAATTTCTGGATATGTTCGTAGATTAGCACCTAAGCAGAAAAATGTGGCTTTAATCTTTTGCCGCTGCAAAATTTCTAGTATTTTGAGGGTATAAGGAGATGGCCCGTCGTCAAAAGTGAGAGCGATTGCTTTTATTTTATTGTCGAGAGTTGCTTGATAAAATGTCGTCCCCCGCAGTTGCGGCGGTGGCGCGAAAACTAATTGTTCTTCTTTCGGTTTGGGTGTAGGAGTTGTGACAGGTGGGTTTTTTGGCGGGGTAGGAGGAGTGTTTGGGGGTGAGGGAATGGGGAGAGGTTCAGTTTCAATTTCGCGATCGCTATTTTTCATCTGTAGCGGAGGATTGGATGCAGCGCTTTGTCTGTAACCGAGTAAAACTGCAACTGTAACAATTAAACTCATGGCCATAAACGTTGGATATAACCATTTCTGACTTAGGCAATGCCGCGATTTATTGTTCAAAGGAAAGATATCCTTATTCAATAGGGAAAATGCCGAAAATATGACATTTTTACTGCCGACTACTTCCCAAACTCAGCAGTTCCCTATTTTAATTTTTCTTAATGAAGAGAGGTATAGCAGGAGGTAGAAGGCAGGAGGCAGAAGGCAGGAGGCAGGAGGCAGAAGGCAGGAGGCAGGAGG
>NZ_JAQMUA010000244.1:0-4402 GCF_028330895.1 Kamptonema animale CS-326
CCCTCTCTTCCCCTAGCCCCTAGCCCCTAGCCCCTAACCCCTAGTTATAACTCCTACCCCGCCATTGAGTAGGCTTGTTAATAGCAGAGAGTAGAATTCGTAAAAAGGCTAAGGGATCGGCGAGAGGAGAAAGCCAAAATATCCACTTAGATTGTGCCTGCGTGCGGTCATAAGAGGGTGCGATCGCAAAGCACAAAGCCACCCTAATTGCCAGCAAAAAAAGGTTTAATCCTAACAAAAGCACAGAAGGCGATGGAGACAGAGAAAAAGGTAAAGACAAAAATAAATAGCTCAATAAAATTGGTATCGGTAAGCCTTGAACTGCTAATAACAGCCACAAATCCCCCCATATTTGGGCCTGAGAAGAAGCATCTTTTAAGTCAAGCGATCGCCCCCACTCCTTCCAAGTTTCAAGGGCTCCCTCATACATCCGCACCTTCAAAACCTTCGCACCGTCCAAAAACCCGACTTTAAACCCAACAGAGGCGGCAAAACGAGCCAGGGTGACATCATCGCAAAAAGAACCTTTTGCGGCTGTATAGCCCCCTAATTGAGCTAAAACCGATCGCTTACACAAAAAACACTGACCATTTGCCATTACTCGTTCCGCCGATTCCGCCCCCGTACCCGTCGGCCCAAAACGATAAACTAAAGTCATCAGCAAGGCGGGTTGCAGCCATAATTCTCCGGGATATTTAAGGATAAACTGCGGCGAAAGGGAAATTAAATCGTAACCCTCAGTAGCCGCTGTCTTGAGCAAACTGGCAATTAAACCGGGATGGGGTTGCGTATCTGCATCTATGCCTACAATCCACTCACTACGATCGGAACTGTTCAAAAAACCTGTATGCAAAGCCCAAGGGCGGCCCACCCAGCCAGGAGGTAAAGGATCGTCGTTAATCAAGCGAAACCGAGGGTCATTTTGTCCCGTAGCTTTGACTAAATCCCCCGTTCCATCTTCGGAATAACTATCAACGACTATTACTTCCCGAAGTTCGTAACTTTGGTGAGTTAATCCCGCTAGACAAGGTGAAATGCGATCGGCTTCGTTTAAAGTCGGTACGATCGCGCTACAAGTACCTACCAAATCTGGGGTTGGTGACTGCGGTTCCAAGGGTGGATAGCGGGAGGGCCCTTTCATCAACCGCGATAAGAGAATAGCTACTGCTGGTAATTGCAGCACTAGCAGTGCCACACTGGCAATTTCGATCGATAAATCAGGGGAGGATAGGTAATGGGCGAGGGAAAGAATCAAAGATTTAGATTGGAAATTTAAGTAGTGGTTTCACATTCTACCAGGACTAGGGGAACCCAGTTTCCTCAAGAAACCGGGTTTGCGATCTAGATTGAATCATCCTAGTGGAACCCGCCAGGGGTTGAAGCCCCTGACTAATAGCTCAAGTCGTCCTCAGACGACTAACATAATATCTTTTAGTCGGTTTTAACCGACTTTAACTATGAGACAGGGGTTTTAACCCCTGACGGACTATAGTTTTTTGGGGGATTGAGAATGTCCTAACCGTTGTGGCGGTTGCTATAGTTGGTCGCTCCCCATTTTCTCTTTATTTTCGCAATCCCACTGGCTGAGGCGCAATTTCAGCCTTGATAGGGGATTGATCCTGATAGGAGATTGTTTCAGCCGCTTCTTTGGCTTGAGGCTTGGCCATCCACGACAAAGCTATAGCCGGAACTACACCCAAAAATACGGCTAGTAATGTTGGGAACCAGAACCGGGAATCTAGGGAGGTGATGGTAATAATTGCTCCGAAGGCGAAGTTAATCAAATAAACAACTAGGGGCAAACCTAATTGCGATCGCTGCAATACATTGGGTGTCTTCCTCCAGAAAAATGCTGCCACACTCATAAACAGTGCTCCTGTACCCATCCACCCTGCCAGGTTGCGGTAGGGCATTCCAAAGAAGGCTCCCGGCTCTTCAAACTCCCAGAAAGGTACGATCGTCTGGCTCATGGCGGGATCGAGGACAAAATCCCAAGATGTGAGTAGTAATGCACCAAAGGCGATCGCTGCGATTTGGCGCACCCAGTTGAGTTTGCCATCTTTACCAGCTACTCCCGCCCGGGCGATCGCGTAGCAAACCAATCCTAGATAAAACCATGACAGCGGAATTGTAAAAGGGACTAGCCCCGCAATCTTATAGCCCAAACCACTGAGATAGTGGTAGTGCCCAAAGGGAAAACCTGTACTCGTTCCTAGTAACTCGCTCCCCAGCGATAAAAACACGGAGGGTAGCATAAAGCTCAAAGTCGCCCCTAGCCCTAATGTGCGATAGGCATAGAGAGCAACCGCCGCTGCACCGAAGATAATGTACACTACTCCACCCCCAGCCATCCCCCACTGAAACAGAACTTGTCCAGCAGGTGGCAAGTTCATAATCAATTCGGGACGGGGTATCACCACCAACAACCCCGCCAGTCCAAAAGCCATTGAGACGATGTGGGCAATGAGGCAGAAACGCTCGGCAATCACAAGTTGCTTCATGGGACTCCTTGAAAAAATATCAGAGGCGCAAAGGACTCCATAATAGTTTACAAATCTTTAAGAACAATCTACCGACAAGTCATAGTTTCTGCGGCAATGATAAGTTTTATTAATGTCTTTGTTAACAAATCCAGGGCTTACGCATTACAGTGCTGCCGCCGCCTCAGCACGATCGCGATCGCCAGAGGGCAGTCTTACTGCTATCTATAAGTCTTTTTCCTTCGACCTTCGACCTTCTGCCTCCTGGCTCCTGCCTTCTGCCTCCTGGCTCCTGGCTCCTGGCTCCTGGCTCCTGGCTCCTGGCTCCTGCTAAGCAATTTAGCTTAATCTTTTTAGGTCAAATAGACAATGTATTGAAGAGAAAGTAGAAAGATAATGAATACAGCAACAGAAAAGGAGATGACAATTCATGTCCACCAACAACCACCTCCTGCCGCTGCAAGAAGTAATCAGCAAAATTTTAACATCCCGCCAAGTTAGCGGTATGGACTTCAATCTTTTGAGCTTAGCGTTGCTATCAGATATTCTGGACGACGAAGAAAAAAACTTAGTTCACAGAGTATTTTATGCTTTGCGGAGAGACTGGTTAATTTTAATTGATATCTCTGATGAACAACTGAAGTCTATCAAGTCTTGGCTCCAAACTAATGTATTTTGCTAAAGCCTAGTTTTTAAGCACTCCTAATTGACACTCCTGTAACTTTAGGATAAAGAATGAAAAATTCCCATGAATTTTTCATTCTTTGTTTTTCATTTTTCATTTTTTATTTAAAGTAAATTTACTTCAAAGGCGGCGCTACCCTCGCTCTCCCTATAGGTATCTAGGTTTGAGGCTCCGATGCTTAGTGGCTAATGGGGGTGATTCCTCATGGCTATTGTCCCCCAACCTATTTGACTATACCAGTAGTATAATAGTGAGCGCCCTTGAAAATGTTGCCCTGTTCGCAGCAATTACTCCTAAAACACTGCGATCGCGATTGCCAATGGTAGTGTATAAATATAGGGTGCGATTCGTTTCCTCGAAACAGTAGAAATACTCAGGGATGAAAGGCTAAGTTCATAAAATTTTGCCAACTTAGCAAGCGATCGGCACGAGCTGCCAAGCCCTGAGATTTATAAAGATTTGTAAAAAAAAGAAGCCTCCGATGGAAACGTGAGTTTTAATCCAGCCAATACCATAACATAAGGAGATTTAAAGATGTCGTTTAATATAGATGAAATCCCCGAAGGGGGAAGAGGCATAAAACTCATGTGGCAGTTAGCAGATGAGCTAAGTTATACGCGCACTGCGGCTAGTCGAAATTGTTTGAGGATTACCAAAACTTATGAAGAAATAATTTCTCTACCCCCCAATCTCGAAAAAAGGAAGATTTTAGATCGGTTAATAGAGTTTCTCTACCCCTGGAACTTCTCAAAAGACAAAGATAATCCCGAACTGAGTGGCGACTTACTTATAAAAAAAATTCGCCTCCAAGTCAAGACTGAGCTGAGTGCTTTGAATGAAGTTTTGCAGTGGTACGATCAGTTAGGTAAGTTACCAATTCCTAAATTAGTTTGGTGGAAGTGCCAGCTAGCTCTAGCCGAAGGTTTTACTAATGCGGTGCGTCACGCTCATCGGGGTATGCCTTTGGAAACTCCTATCAAACTGGAAATCTGGGTATTTAAGGGACGGTTAGAAATCAGAATTTGGGATTGCGGACAGCCATTTGATTTGGAGGCTAAGGTGAGAGAAATTAGGGAAGTAGAGCAAATAAGTTGCTTTGAATCTGAAGGTTTAATCGGCGATCGGCTGGTGCCGAGTACAGTAGAAAATTAAAATTGTAAGATTTAAAACTGCATTCCTCTGAGGAATGTTAAAGCAACCGCTAAGATGGTGGAGAAATATTTCCGTAACGCCGCCC
>NZ_JAQMUA010000245.1:0-5072 GCF_028330895.1 Kamptonema animale CS-326
AATGTTTATACAGTCAGCTTTTTAGCCATCCCGATCTTTGTTTAATTAGGTGGAGCTACTTACCAGTGCCTCAAAATCATGTAACAGTAAGTAATGGGACATAAATATAAATGTAGGGTGGGCGATCGCCAGGAAGATTAGCCCCATCGAGCCAACCAATGCGATCGCTACACTTACAAGCAAAGCACACTCCTTCTTTAGAAAGACGCAATCATGCGGCTGCCTTCTTAGCATTATAAAAAAGTTGACACGCCGCAGTCCGAGCTGACTATCTAGAGCCCAAAAATAAGCAAGCCCGGACAAGCGAGTGTACTCACTTAGGAGTTTAAATAGTTGTGGACAATTCGTTAACTCGACCCTTAGCGGTCGTAACAGGTGCTTCCAATGGCATCGGTTACGAACTCGCCAAACAGTTCGCCCAAAATAATTTCGATCTCTTAGTCACAGCTACCGGAGCCAGCATCAAGGAAGCAGCTCTTGCCTTTGAGCAACTCGGTGCCAAAGTTTTGACCGTAGAGGCAGACCTCGCTACCTATGATGGTGTGGAGACGCTCTACAGCAAAATTAAGGAAACAAACCGACCTGTAGAGGCGATCGCGATCAATGCAGGTGTCGGTGTCGGGGGTGAGTTTGTCAAGACCGACCTCAAGGACGAACTCAATCTCATTAACCTTAACGTTGTGTCCTCAGTCCATCTTGCCAAAAGGGTAGTCAAGGATATGGTCGAACGAGGTAATGGCAAAATCCTTTTTACTTCATCCATTGCCGCCCTGATGCCGGGCCCCTTCGAGGCAGTCTACGCGGCATCCAAGGCATTTCTGCACTCATTCTCAGAGGCGTTGCGAAACGAGTTAAAGGATACAGGTGTCAGCATCACCGCACTCATGCCAGGGCCGACTGATACCAACTTCTTCCACCGTGCGGATATGGACAGCACTAAGGCAGGTGCGGGCAAGAAGGACGATCCCGCAGAGGTTGCCAAGCAGGGTTTCCAGGCCTTGATGGCAGGCAAGGACGATATCATCGCGGGTTCGCTCAAGACCAAGATGCAGGGGAATGTAAGCAAAGTCTTGCCCGATACCGTCAATGCCGAACAGCACCGCCAGCTTACTGAACCAGGTTCTGCTAACAAGTAATTTGCGCCCGACGACAGGAAATGGCTGATTTATAGCTAGGGACTAGGGGCTAGGGAAGAAGGGAAGAGAATCAAGGGTGGAAGCCAGGAGCGAGTTTCCTAACTACCAAGAAGTGCTATATCCCGGCAACAACGCCATCTCACACAGCTCGGCATTGGAGGCAAACTTACAAAGAAATGGTTCCTGCGGAAGTAATTTAGTGCAGAACAGTTATGCAAATTCATCATCTCAATTGTGGCTGTATGTGCCCAATTGGTGGGGCGCTTTTCGATGGCTTCAGTCGCAGCTTGAACGCTCACCTCGTCTGCCACTGTCTGCTCGTGGAAACCGATCGCGGACTTGTTTTAATTGATACCGGCTTCGGTTTACGCGATATCCAGTCCCCTTACTCGCGGCTCAGCCCATTCTTCGTCCACTTTAATAACATCCAGTTCGATCGCAAATACACAGCGATTCATCAAATTGAGCAGCTCGGATTTGCGGCAAGCGATGTGCGCCATATTGTGCTAACTCACCTCGATTTCGATCATGCCGGTGGTCTAGAGGATTTCCCAGAAGCAACGGTACACATTATGCAGGCTGAAATGGATGCCGCCCAAGACCGGCACGGTGCGATCGCTAAAGGGCGGTATCGTCCGGGGCAATGGGATGAAGTCAAACACTGGAAATACTATTCAGCCAAGGGCGAACCTTGGTTTGGGTTTGAAGCTGTCCGCGATCTCGACGGATTGCCACCGGAAATTCTGCTAATTCCGCTGGCGGGGCACACGCGGGGTCATGCGGGTGTGGCGATCGAGACCCAGGAGGGTTGGCTGCTGCACGCTGGGGATGCTTATTTCTATCGGCATGAGATGAATGCTAACCGACATTGCACGCCAGGACTGCGGGCTTACCAGTGGATGATGGAAGTCGATCGCCAGGCTCGGCTTTTCAATCAAGATCGGCTGCAAGCATTATCGGTGCAGCACAGTAAAGATGTGAGCCTGTTTTGCAGTCACGACGCTATTGAGTTGAAAGCATTCGCCGATCGCTCTCATAGCTCTGGAAACTAGAAATTTCTTCTCCTGTGTTTTGGTCAGTGATGCTGATGGTGCGATCGCCGCTGGGCGTATCCCCCGGCTTTTTTATCCGCGACACTGCTTGGCTCTGCTTCTAGTAAATTTCATGGCAAAGGCATCGATATAAAGAAGGTATTCTATGAAGTTCCTTAAACTCCTACTATTTCTTACAGCCGTCGGTTTTCTCGGCACTGCTGTTTATGCCCAGTCTCAACCCGCCCAGATCGATCTGACAACGCTGCCCAAAGAGCAGACGCTCGGCGATATCCAACCCGTCGCCATCTTCAACGGCCCCATGCCTACAGGTGTTACTGTTTCCCAAAGCGGACGCATATTTGTGAACTTTCCCAAATGGGGCGATCGCGTAGATTACACTGTTGCCGAAGTCAGAAATGGTCAAACTGTTGCCTATCCTAATGCAGAAATAAATCGCCCCAACCCAAGCGACCCATCAAAGTCCCTGCTTTCCGTTCAAAGTGTGGTAGTTGACCCGCGCGATCGCTTATGGATTTTGGATACTGGCAGCGTCAACTTTGCACCGGCTCCGCCTGGTGGAGCAAAATTGGTCGGAGTAGATCTCAAGCAAAACCAGATTTTCAAAACCATTGTCTTTCCCCCAAATGTGGCATTGCCAACAACTTACCTGAACGATGTTCGCTTCGATTTGCGCCGAGGTAAGGCGGGAATGGCATTCATCACTGACTCGTCTGACAAGGGGCCCAATGGAATTATTGTGGTTGACTTGGATTCTGGCAGAAGTTGGCGGCGGTTGAACGACCATCCTTCCACGAAAGCAGTCCCCAATTTTCTCCCCAGTGTGGAAGGGATGCCGATTATGAATCGCCAACCGGGTCAACCACCCAGTCCCATCAAGATGGGTGCCGACGGGATTGCCATTAGTGCTGATGGGAAGCAATTGTTCTACTGTCCGCTTGCCGGACGACGGCTCTACAGCGTGAGTGTCGATGCGCTAGCAGATGAGCGGTTGTCTGACCAAGAGGTGGCAAAGACTGTAGTCGATCGCGGCGAGAAGGGAGGAGCTGCCGATGGCTTGGAGTCCGATGCTCAAAACCGGATTTACCTGACGAACTACGAACACAATGCGATACAGCGTCGTTTGCCAGATGGCACGATCGAACGGCTGGTACATGACCCGCGAGTGCTGTGGCCTGACACGCTTTCAGTCGCGCAGGATGGTTATCTTTATTTCACTGCTAATCAACTCCATCGCCAAGCCAGGTATCACAACGGTCAGGATTTGCGCCAGAAACCCTACAGCCTGTTTCGAGTGCGGATTAACGCTCAACCTGTAGCACTGCGGTGAACTACCGTTTCACCCTCAGAAGGTGAAGTCAAGCGTTTGCATTCCGGGCGATCGCGATCGTCTCTTCTCGGACTTACGCACCGACAACATCATTCTGTCATGGCGATCGTAGGGAAGCAATCTCAAACCTAGATTCTTGGTACTTCCTAAGTCCCGTCCTATAGTTTTTTGAAGGAGACATTTATGGGTATCAGCAGACGCGAGTTGTTAAAAGTGACATCGGCTTCGAGTTTAGTCGCAGCAGCGCTAGCAGCTTCAGAAGGGTTTTTCAAACCCGTGTTAGCTGAAGCCCAATCGACCCCAATAGACGCTCAAAATGAAGTTGCTCAAGATCAGACCAAAAGCAGAGAAATGAGCTACAGGACGCTAGGACGCACCGGGGAACGAGTATCTGCAATTGGCTTAGGAGGACACCATATCGGACGCATTCGAGAGGAGCAAGAAAGTATCAAGCTCATTCGCAGTGCGATCGATCGCGGCATCAACTTCATGGACAACTCCTGGGATTATCACAACGGACGCAGCCACCGATGGATGGGGCAAGCGCTCAAGGATGGCTATCGGCAAAAGGTGTTTCTGATGACAAAGATCGATGGTCGCACCAAGGGCGCTGCCATGATGCAGATAGATGAGTCACTTAAGGCATTGCAGACTGATTACATCGATCTAATGCAGCATCACGAAGTGATTCGGATGGAAGACCCCGATCGCATCTTTGCTCCTGGTGGGGCAATGGAAGCTGTGGTGGAAGCGCAGAAGGCGGGTAAGATTCGTTATATCGGCTTTACAGGACACAAAGACCCTTTAGTTCACCTGCGAATGCTGGAACTCGCCACTCAAAATAATTTCCATTTTGACGCGGTACAGATGCCGCTGAATGTGATGGATGGTCATTTTAGAAGTTTTGAGCAACAAGTTTTACCAGTGTTGGTGAAGAACCAAATCGGTGTCTTGGGGATGAAATCAATGGGCGATTCCTACGTACTGAGAAGCAATACAGTCACCCCCATTGAATGTCTTCACTATGCGATGAATTTGCCTACTTCGGTTGTGATTACTGGCATTGATAGTATGCAACTTCTCGATCAAGCATTTGAGGCAGTTCGCACGTTTAAGCCAATGGATCGGGCACAAGTTACGGCGCTGCTGGATCGCACTCGTGATGCGGCAACTAAAGGGCAATACGAACTTTATAAGACCAGTAACCAATTTGATAGTACGGCAATGAACCCATCTTGGCTGGGGTAATTGGTAATTGGTAATAGCTAATTGGTAATAGCTAATTGGTAATAGCTAATGGCTAATGGCTAATTGCTAATTGCTAATAGCTAATAGCTAATTCAGGACTTACGCACCCAACCAAAGAAACCGGGTTTTTCGACGAAAATACTTCGCTTTTTACCCACAGATTCTCTAAAAAACCCGGTTTCTGGGACTCCCTGCGTAAGTCCTATAATTGCTAATTGCTAATGGAAAATTTCTCCCCCACTCCCTCGCTCCCATGCTCCCCCGCTCCCCATCTCCCCCATCTCCCCCTCTCTTTCCCTAGCCCCT
>NZ_JAQMUA010000246.1:0-26287 GCF_028330895.1 Kamptonema animale CS-326
AGTCTCAGCAGCAGCAATATTACCCCCAACACCACCGACAACACGCTTGCTGGCAGCAACTCTGACGATTTACTGATGGGTAATATAGCTAACGATGCGATCGATGGACTTGCTGGGAATGACACCATTTACGGCATGGGAAATAATGACAACCTCAGCGGTAGTAGTGGCAGCGACGTGCTATTTGGCAATCTGGGAAATGATTACATAGACGGCGGCACAGATAGCGACACCGTTTATGGAGGCAAAGATGACGACGCTATAATTGGCGGCGATGGTAATGATTTACTTAGAGGGGATAGTGCTAACGATACAATTTTTGGTGGCATTGATATCGATAGCATTTTCGGCGGTAAGGAGAACGATCTTTTATTAGGTGAAGATGGAGATGATAACATCTACGGCAACTTAGGTGCAGATACCATACTGGGAGGAAATGGCAACGATTTAGTCTTTGGCAATGAAGATGCTGATTTAATCTTTGGAGACATTGATAACGATACAATCTATGGAGGAAAAGACAACGATACTCTCTGTGGTGGTGACGGCAACGACCTATTATTTGGGAACAATAATGAGGATATTATTGATGGGTGCAATGGTGACGATACGCTCTACGGAGGTAAAGGAAATGACATCCTTACTGGCGGTAGCGGCAGTGACTTTCTCAGCGGCGATCTAGGTGATGATACTCTCACTGGTGGTTCTGGCAACGATGTATTTCTGCTAACATCAGGTCAGGGAATTCACATAATTATGGATTTCCAAAAAGGTCAAGATTTGATAGGATTATCCGGTGAGTTGACATTTGGACAACTCGCGATCGCCTCTGACAGTAATTCAACTTCGATCGCTATTGCCAGTAGCGGTCAAGTTTTAGCTACTCTCAAAGGGGTGGCGGCAACGACGATTAGCGCTGAAGATTTCAAGCAAGTAATAATTTAGTTAGAGTCTAGGGTGTGTTTTCCAGCTATAAGCACAACAGTAATATGAGCGATCGCGATCGTGGCTCTATAATTTGCAGCCACTTTCTCGTATCGCTTAGCAATTACATCGCCATTACTTGAAGCTGGTTCATAATCCCTTGCTTCGTCAAGCTTTTCCCTCTTCTCTCTTCTTTCTTCTCTCTTCTCTAGCCCCTAGCGATTAAATTCCGTATATTCCCTGATGTGCAAACCCTGGGTTATGTAGGTAGAATAAGCAAAATCGTTGCTTAAACTTCTCACAACATCATCTATCTATGGGTATAAAGATAAACCGACTTCTACTTTTTATTGTTGCCTGTAGCGTTACGGGAGTCATCCTGGGAGGCACTGCTAGTCAAGCTCAGATCGATCGCTGTCAAAGTGTTGAGACAGTAACCAGCGAGTGCTTAACCCAAGACCCTTTACTCAAAACTTTGGAAGGCATGAGCGTCGGCTTATTTGCTGGGGCTGGTGCGGCTGTTGGAGCTACCTGGCAAATGTGGCAGAAAGAAGGATAGTTGAGATATTGCCTATTTAGCAGCAGGAACACCTTTGACGCGGTGTTCGTACCAGCTCATCAGCGGGGTCGAACTAATCCCGTGTATAATCACGGAAATAGCGACAGTTGTGTAGGTAATCCAGGCAATTTCCTCTCCTAATTCTCCTTTTAAACCTTCACCAAAGGCATAGGTGAGATAGTACAGGGAGCCGACTCCGCGAATCCCAAACCAGCCAAATAACCAGCGGCTTGCGGGGTGAAAAGAGGTACCGATGGTACTAATCCAGGCTCCTATTGGTCGGATTGCCACAATCAAAAGTCCAGCTACCAATAGGCTTTCCCCTGCAAATGCTAGCATAGGTTTTAATCGCAAAATAGAACCCAAAATTAAGATAGTTCCTATTTCCGCTAGCTTTTCAATTCTTTCGATGAAGTGCAGTTGCGAAATCGGTTTTTCGGGGTTGCAGTAACTTTTTTGTACCACCATTCCCGCTACAAAAACGGCGAGAAATCCGTAGCCATTGACAATTTCAGTGAGGGAATAGGTTAGCAAAATCGTGCTGAGGGCAATGAAATCTTCCATTAATTGGTCAACTGGTCGAAAGTGTTGGAGTTTTTTGTCAAACCAGCTAACCGTTTTGGCGACTAAAATGCCCATGATAATACCAGCAGAGATAGCCCAAATTACATCAATTATTACCCACTCTTTAAACCAGTTCTCCCAATTGCTATCTTTTAAGCAGTAAATGCCGAAATAAACAAAAGGAAAAGCTAGCGCATCGTTCAAACCGCCTTCGGAAGTCAAGCCAAAGCGCAATTCATCTCTATCTTCAAGGTGAGCTAATTGGACTTCAGAGGCTAATACTGGATCTGTAGGCGCGAGAATTGCTCCTAATAAAATTGCGGGCCCCCAGTCTAGATTCAAAAAAAAATGCCCGATAAAAGCCACAGCAAAAATTGAAATCGGCATCAGAAAACCTATTAGCCGCACTGTTGAATTCCAGGCCCACATTTTGAGCGGACGGTTCATTTTTAAGCCGCAACTAAACAAAGAGACGATGACCACAAATTCTGTCAACCGCTCTATGAATTGAGCATCAGGCCGTAATTCAATGAGTTTGACACCGTAGGGGCCCAGTCCGATACCAACTACCAGGTAAATTAAAGCGTAGGACAGGGGCAATCGTGCAATCCAGCCAGAACCTAATGTTACGCTGAGCAGGAGCAAGCCAATAACGAGTAAATCGAGAATGTAAATATCCACAGGGGCACGCTCTCCACTATTCCTCCAAGTGCATTCTTACTGGAAATACGTGAAAAATCATCTTTCTGAAGTAATGAAGTAAGCGAGCGTTACAAGTTTTAAATCATTGAAATTAATATTCGACAGTTTTTTCAGTGGCGATAATATGCAAGTCTATGTGTTTAAGCGATCGCATGATTTGTTGAGTCAACGAACCCCGTAACAACAATTTCCAGCGCGACTGCTGGCTTTCGCCGAGTACAATTTGGGTAATGCGGTACTCTTTGGCGACATCTGCGATCGCTTTCACCACATTCTGGCTATTAATCCGTAAAAATTGCCCGCCGAATTCCTTACACAACTTCTCGCAAGTCTCAACGTGCAAAGTTTCAGCTTTCGTTAAAAATCGGTCAGGATCGTTGACAAAAAGCCCATAAAATGGAGCATTCATGTAACTGGCAATTCTCGCCCCCCGCCGCAGCAGTTGTACGGAATTGGGATAAGTGGAAACGCACACCATCACCCGTTCGTGAATATTGCAAACTGGGCCGACTAAATTGGAGTCTTTTCCGTAGCTAGCGTGAAGTGCGATCGCGTGTTCTTCCACATTATCGGCTACTTCGCGTAAAGCCAATTCCCGCAGCGCGATTAAGTGACGGCGCTGGAAAAAGTTATCTAAAGATTGCTGAATCTTTTCATTAGCATATATTTTACCTTCTTGCAATCGTTCTTGCAGAGTTTCCGGCGTGACATCAATCACAACTACTTCGTCGGCTTCTTCGAGTATGCGATCGGGAATGCGTTCGCGCACTATTACCCCAGTAATTCTTGCTACTAAATCGTTAAGACTTTCTATGTGCTGAATATTTAAAGTTGAGTAAACATCTATCCCAGCAGCAAGAATTACATCAACATCTTGATATCGCTTTTCTCGTAGGGAACCAGGGACATTAGTGTGAGCTAATTCATCGACTAATGCTAGCTGAGGATGGCGTTCGATGATAGCATCAACATCCATTTCTGTGAGAATTTTATCGCCGCGCTGCATTTGTTTACGCGGCAATATTTCTAGTCCCCAACTTTTCTCTGCTGTCTCTTTACGCCCATGAGTTTCTAATAACCCGATAACAACATCAATCCCTTCTTCTTTAAGTCTGTGTGCTTCTTCCAGCATTCGGAAAGTTTTGCCAACACCAGGAGCCATACCGATAAATATTTTGTGTTTCCCCCGACGGCGGATGCGCTCGTATATTTGCTCCGGTTGGTGTTCGAGTAAGTTCGGATTGCTTGTGAGTTCTCTTTTCTCAATCATTGCAAATCAATAGTTAGGATGTTGGCTAATAACTATTTTAAACTATTGTAAACTATCTAAATCACGATTGAGATTGAGAACGTTAACACCAGGTTCGCCAAAGATTCCTAGAAATCTCCCATCTGTGTTTTTAGCAATCAACATTTCTACTTGATTGGGATTGATTGAACGTGCTGCTGCTACTTGCTGAATTTGGGATCTAGCGGCATCTAGGCTAATATGAGGATCGAGGCTAGAGCCCGAGGTATAAACTAGATCGGCAGTCGGTTGAATATTTGCTGTTTTGAGATTATTTACTCTTGCTTCCACCTGTTTTAATAAGTCTGGATTGCTGGGAGCGAGGTTACTCGCTCCCGATACGCCTGTAGTTTGTCCTGTATTTTTTGGATCGCGTTCTTTTTCAGTAAAGCTGCTGTAATTTGTGGTGCTAGGTCGGCTTTGAAAATAGCGCGGAGATGTGAAGTTTTGACCGATTAAAGTTGAACCAATTATTTGTCCCTCTTGATTGGTAATTAGGCTGCCATTTGCTTGGTTATTGAAGGCTGTTTGACCAATTGTTACCATTAGCAATGGATAGATGATTGCGGTGATTCCCCACAAGACTAGGGTAACGCGAATTGCTCTGATTATTTCTCTCATTTTAGACCTCATTTAATTAATGGCTAATGGTTAATGGCTAATTGTTATTGGTAGGGTGGGCGCTACAAACATTAATATTTTTGCCTGAATTTAGAGGATAGTAGCGCCCACCTTACAAAACTTGCTAGAATCTTTCAGGCTGAAAAATCACGACGAATAAATAAACAGAAAGCCCCAACGTAACTAAGCCTAGAATGCCAATTGCCCAGGCAGCTTTCCGCGTAATTTCTTCACCTGTCGCCGCATAAACAGCAGGGGCAATTACCAAATTTAAGCACATTAAAAGAAATAGCTGTAAGGTTACGGGGTGGCGGCGATGCAGCATTTGCCACAACTCAACTACTTCTTTAAAATTGCTAGGTAAAATCTCATTAAGCACATCATTACCTTTCATAAATTATCCATTTTTTTGTTAGAACTTACCAGGCATTACGGATATTTTTGCGTAAGCACTCTTCAAGTCTGTTGCTGGCGAAGTGCATTCCGAAACTCAAGCACTGCATCGTATTGATCCGGCATATTTGCACAGCGAACTAACAACTCTAAATCCAACTCTGGCAGCAATTCGCTCCGATCTACTTGTTCATATTGCTGCTCTCGTAAACAATAGATCGAAAGCTGACCTCTTTGCCAGAACCAAACTTCAGGAACTTGGATTCGCCTGTAAATTTCTAGGACATTCACCCCACCACTGGTAACGACTACTTCTATTACCAAGTCAGGGATATCTTTGTTAGTCTGCAAATTATAAGACTCATCGGGTTCTTTTCTCCCTCCTAATTTTATATTGCCAATAGTTTTGCTGCCACAAGTATAAGAGCGGATATCTTTTTCAAGAAAATAAGTTTCCAGTAACCTACCTAGAGTGCTCTTACCTTTTTCGTGTTCGTCAGAAAGTGGAGTCATAATATCTAAAGTTCCGTCAAGGTAGACTAAGCGCACGCCTGGGATACCATCTAAGGTTGCTTCTATGGCTTCAAATTTCTCCCAACTAATATCATAGAGCGTGATGAGCTGGGTACTCTCACCGATTGGTTTTTCCAAAACTAGAGGATTCATAGGTAATTCCTAATGGCTAAGTGGTCAGTGGATACCTGTTAATATTGTACATTGCTGTTGCGAACTTCATCAAGCTAGCCCAATAGCCGCAATCAAAACATCAAAAATCTTGATGCCAATAAATGGAGCAATTACACCTCCTAATCCGTAAATCAAAATATTGCGCTGTAATAACTGATTGGCACTCAATGGCCGGAACTTCACCCCAGTTAATGCCAGGGGAATCAAAGCTGGAATAATCAAAGCATTGTAAATTAATGCCGACAAAACAGCAGACTGTCCACTCGCCAAACCCATCACATTTAAAGCGCTCACTGGTGCAAACATTGCTGGAATAATTGCAAAATATTTAGCAATGTCATTTGCTAAAGAAAAGGTAGTTAACGCCCCGCGCGTAATCAACAACTGCTTGCCAATTGTCACTAAATCGATCAATTTTGTCGGGTCAGAATCTAAATCCACCATATTTGCTGCTTCCTTCGCCGCCTGAGTTCCCGAATTCATTGCTACCCCCACATTTGCCTGGGCTAATGCAGGTGCATCGTTAGTACCATCTCCCGTCATTGCTACTAATTTACCCTCAGCTTGTTGCTGGCGAATTACTTCAATTTTATCTTCCGGCGTGGCTTCTGCAATGAAGTCATCCACGCCTGCTTCTTCCGCAATTACTGAAGCAGTAATGCGGTTATCACCTGTTAACATAATGGTGCGAACTCCCATCCGCCGCAATTGGTCAAAGCGATCGCGAATCCCTGGTTTAATAATGTCTTTGAGATAGATAATGCCGTAGACATCGTTATCTTGACAAACCGCTAAAGGCGTGCCTCCCAACCGCGAAACTCGTTCGTAAGCGGTATCTAAATCTGGTGGCAAATTGCCGCCGCGCGATCGCACAAACCCCTTAATCGCATCCACCGCACCCTTGCGAACCTCGCGGCGATCGGGCAGATCCGTGCCACTCATCCGCGTTTTCGCTGAAAAATCAATTCCTTGAGCCTTAGAACGCTCAAAATCAACGCTAGCGCCCTGTTTCTCAGCTAAGCGCACAATAGATTTCCCTTCCGGCGTTTCGTCAAATATGCTGGCCGCGATCGCCACCGTCGCCACCTCCCCCAGAGAGTGACCATTCACTGGGATAAACTCCTCCGCCAAACGGTTTCCTAGCGTGATCGTCCCCGTTTTATCCAAAATCAGCGTACTCACGTCGCCGCAAGCCTCCACCGCCCGCCCAGAGGTCGCTACAACGTTAAACTGAGCCACCCGATCCATCCCTGCAATGCCGATCGCACTCAGCAATCCCCCGATCGTTGTGGGAATCAGCGCCACCAATAGCGAGATCAGCGTCACCACCCCCACAGGCGTTTTTACGTAATTTCCCACAGGCGGAATCGTCGCCACTACAATCAAAAACACCTGTGTTAACACCGCCAGCAACACCGTTAGGGCAATTTCATTCGGCGTTTTTGTCCTTTCTGCACCCTCCACCAGCGCGATCATGCGATCGAGAAATCCTTTACCGGGATCGGCACTCACCCGCAAGGTGAGCTCGTCAGAAATGATGCGAGTACCGCCAGTAACCGAACTCGCGACATCTGAACCCGGTTCCTTGAGCACCGGCGCGGATTCCCCAGTGATCGCAGATTCGTCTACAGAGGCCATCCCTGCGATCACCTCTGCGTCAGCGGGAATGATATCGCCTGAAATTACTTTGATGGTGTCGCCGCGTCTCAGGGATGTAGAACTTACCTCCTGAATTGTGCCATCAGGCAACATTTTGCGGGCAGTTGTTTCTGATTTAGTCGATCGCAGCGCGTCTGCTTGCGCCTTCCCCCGTCCTTCGGCCACAGCTTCGGCAAAATTAGCAAATAAAACAGTAAAGAAGAGAATTGCTGTTACTAAAGCATTGAATAACCGCTGATTTTCACCAGGTACTCTGCCAAATAAGGTCGGATCGACTGTTAGTAATGCCGTCACAATTGTGCCAACCCAAACAATAAACATTACAGGGTTTTTGAGCATGATTCGCGGGTTTAACTTCGCGAAAGCATCTTTGAAAGCTCTTTGGTAAAGCCCCTGTGTATTTACTTTTGGCGTGTGTCTGCGACTCTCGCGAGGGCCGCTTGCGCGTCGGGTTTCTTTGGAATCAGAGGGATTAGAAAAAGCCATATTCGATCTTTTTGGTTGTGAACTTATAACAGGAGAAATTAATCATTACAGAACTTACGTAACGCCGCCCTCTGGGCGGTAAATTACTGCCCAGAGGGCGGCGTTACGAGTAATTTACAGACCGCTGCTAATTTTATATCCTTCCGCAATCGGCCCTAAAGCTAAAACTGGGAAGAAAGTTAGCGCACCTAAAATCAAAATTACTCCCGCAGTAACGCTAGTAAATAAAACCGTATCTGTCCTGAGAGTTCCAGTAGTTTCGGGTACTGGTTGTTTATTAGTCATGCTATCTGCTAACAACAATAGAGCAATAATTGGAATATAGCGACCTGCTAAAAGGCTAAAACAGGCGCTCAAATTCCACCATAATCCTGTAGTTGCCGGTTGGCTATCTGCTAAGCCTTCAAAACCAGAGCCGTTATTAGCAGCAGCAGAAGCATATTCATAAATTACTTGCGAAATACCGTGAAATCCTGTATTGCTAATACCGCTCAGACTATCAGGAAAAGCGAGAGTAATAGCACCCGGAATTAAAATCGCAATCGGGTGAACTAGCAACACAACGCTGGCTAAAACGATTTCGCGCTTCTCAATTTTTCTCCCCAAAAACTCTGGCGTTCTTCCTACCATTAACCCAGTAAGAAACACGCTCAAAATCAAGTAAATAAATAGGTAAGCCGTTCCCGTTCCCTGTCCCCCCCAGACGATTTGTAGGAATAAGTTAAACAGAGTAACAAAACCGCCGGGAGGCATCAAAGAATCGTGCATTCCGTTGACAGCACCGCACATTGTCCCAGTAGTAGTTACAGCCCACAAAACAGTTTGCGCCCACCCAAATCTAACTTCTTTGCCTTCTAAATTTACCTGCTGAATTCCTCCTAGTAAACTATTGACTTGAGGGTTGCCTTGGTACTCGCCAACTGTGGCAATTCCAATTAGGACTATATAGATAATAAACACCATCCCAAAAATTAGCCATCCCTGTTTTCTGTTATTAGCAAAGATTCCGTAAGTATGAATCAGGGCAGCAGGAATAGAAACCATTGCTAGAGTTTCTAGTAGATTAGTAAAACTGTTGGGATTTTCAAACGGATGAGCAGAATTGATGGCAAAAAATCCTCCGCCATTCTCGCCTAGCTGCTTGATAATTTCAAAATGGGCAACGGGCCCTCTAGCAATTATTTGAGTTGCGCCTTCTAGGGTTGTTGCTGTCGCTGGCCCTGCGAGAGTTTCCGGTACACCAGCAATTATCAAAACTATTGCGCCGATGATAGAAATAGGCAGTAATATTCTGGTAATTGACTGAATTAAATCGACGTAAAAGTTTCCCAGTTGTCTCCCAGTTAATCCTCGAATAAAAGCAATACCTACTGCCAAACCCGTAGCGGCTGAGGTAAACATTAAAAACCCTAGTGTTAACTGAGATAAATAACTAAAAGTTGTCTCACCTGAGTAATGCTGTTGGTCAGTATTTGTTAGGAATGAAATAGTAGTATGCAGCGATGTATCCCAAGTTGGCGCTGCTAAGTTGGTAGGGTTTAGGGGTAATATTCCCTGAAGCGCGAAGATTAAATAAACAAAAATTCCCATCACGAGATTGCTGTAAAGCAATGCACGGATATACTGCCAACCTGTCATCGAATCTTGGCGAATACCGCCTGCGTTATAAATTAATTCCTCGAAGGGTGTAGCAATGGGGTCGAGAAATGTATTTTTTCCCAGGAATACCCGCGCCATGTAGTTTCCGAAGAAAGGCGAGATAATTGCTAAGATAATTAGCGTGAATGCAATCTGAATTAATCCTTGCAACATAACTGTGTAAAAAAGTCATTGTTAGATTTATCGGCTGTTTCACTCGGTAATTGGCTTCTAAAAGAAGACCACAAAACCGGATGAGTTTTCTTTAAGGTAAATTCTAGTTCTGGTGCAAAGGCTGAAAAAAGTGCCACTGCTAAAATGTAATCTCCGCAGGAGATGGTAGGCTTATCGCTGGCTAGAATTACTTTTTTATTTCTTAGTAGCCCCAAGCATTGGCAGTTATTAGGCAATTGTAAACTATTTAAATCTATGCCGCAATAACAACTATTAAATTGGATTTGGACTTCGATCGAGGTAGGTTTTACAACGCTCATAAATAACTGCGGTTGGATCGACAGCATGGTTTGCCTTTGACGATCAATATACTGACTTAGAGTGGTTTTGATAATTAGCCTAAAGATATAAACTAGGGTTGGTCAGTTGTAGCTATATTGCCTATATTTTGAGCTATAGAATAACGTTTAGACAGAAGTTAAAATCTATACTTGTAGATATAGATGTAGTCTAAACGCTAATTGTTTAGCTTACAATAGACTGTGATAGTGGCACTTATGTACAACTAAACTCAGATGTTACATCGCTTATCGACTATCAAAAAAACACTGGCAATTCACCAGTCGCACTTGAATTCACGCTGGCTAATTGTTAGCTTATTCGTTATTGTCGCTGCGCTGGAGTTTGCAACACCAGCCGATTATGTATTCGGTTACTTATACACGGGGCCGATTTTATTAGCAAATTCCCGCTTTAGTCGGTTAGCTAAGTTAGAAGTCGTGCTGATCGCGTGGGCGTTAACGCTATTAAATTTGTTTGTTCCCCACAGACACCCGATACAGCTAGCGACGGTGGCAAATCGGCTGATCGCGGTGATGGCGCTGGGGGTGACTGGGTGGCTAAGCGATCGCAACCAGCAGTACCAAGAAGCGATCGCTCAAGCCAA
The DNA here is from genome assembly GCF_028330895.1 of Kamptonema animale CS-326. NCBI lineage: Bacteria > Bacillati > Cyanobacteriota > Cyanophyceae > Oscillatoriales > Microcoleaceae > Kamptonema > Kamptonema animale. The sequence continues at coordinate 10,642 of NZ_JAQMUA010000246.1, forward strand.
GGCGGAATTGCAATCTCAACAGCGGCTAGCCAGTATGCGAGAGGATTTTGTCTCGACTTTGAGCCACGATCTGAAAACGCCGATGTTGGGGGCGATCGAAACTATCAAAGCTTTTCAGCAAGGGAAATTTGGCGCTGTTGCGCCTGCTGGGGAAAAAGTTCTGGAGATGATGGCGCGATCGCACCGCACAACTCTACAATTAGTGGAAACGCTTTTAGATGTCTATCGCAACGATAGTGAGGGATTAAATCTCAAAATTGCACCTGTTAATTTGGTTACTTTGGCAGAAGAGGTAATTACTGAACTCAGAGATTTATCAGCATCGCGGCGGGTGTATATTGATATTAGTTATGGAGCCTCAGATTTCCGCCGTGCTTTATGGGTAAATGGGGACGCTTTGCAATTAGTTCGCGTCTTTTCTAATTTACTTACTAATGGGATTAATCATTCGCCTCGCGGCGGGAAAGTAGATATTATCATGGAGTCTGATTCAGCTTATCAGATTGTTAAAATTATTGATATTGGAGCAGGAATTACCGATGGCGAATTGCCTTATTTATTCGAGCGTTTTTATCAAGGACACAGCCACCGCCAAGCTAAAGGTTCCGGTTTAGGACTATACTTATCTCGCCAAATTATTGAAGCTCATGGCGGTATAATTTGGGCAGAAAACAGATTACCTCACGGCGCTTTGTTTGGATTTCGACTACCCGCTATCCCACCTTATGAAACCTGTTCATCCCCTACGAATTCTACTGGTTGAAGACGACGAATTATTTCGCCTGGGACTCCAGACGAGGTTACAGCAAGAGCAATGCTTGCAAGTGATTGCTGAGGCTGAAGATGGAGAAACAGCGGTAGAATTGACTCAGGAACATTTGCCAGATGTCGTTGTTCTTGACATTGGATTGCCGGGAATTGGAGGGATTGAAGCTTGCAAGCAAATTAAGCAACGCCATCCAGAAATTCCCGTACTGGTGTTAACTTCTCATTCCCAAAAACCCTTAATTGAGCGGTTAATTGCAGCGGGTGCTCAGGGATATTGCCTAAAGGGAATTGCCGCAGAAACTTTAGTTTTGGCAATTCGTTCAGTGGCGGCGGGTGCTTCTTGGTGGGATAAGGCCGCAACTACGGAAATTAGGTCAGCAATTACTAATAATGAGTCGAAATTTGTGCCGAAATCTGAATTAGAAAATCCGCTAACTAAGCGAGAACAAGAAATTTTGGCACTGGTAGCGGCGGGTAAAAGCAATCAAGAAATAGCTCAAATATTGTACATTGCTTCGGGGACGGTGCGGGTTCATGTCCACGCGATTTTGCAAAAGTTAGAAGTGCGCGATCGGACTCAGGCGGCTGTTGTTGCTATTCAGAAAGGATTAGTGGCGGAAGAATTGTTAACTATTGAAAGTTAAAGCGATCGGAGACTGATATTCACGACTTGAAAAAGGAATAAATTCATTAGAGCATTGAGCAGTTATGTTACACAGTAAGCGAAACTGAAGCGGTGTTGATGGTTGATTAACTATTTCTACACGCGACTTTTCTAAACTTGAATTACTTAATAGTGCCAAAATTTCACTGTTCAAATATCGCGGACAATACCCGACAATGTAATGATCTTCTGTATTTAAAGTTAATGCTTGAGGATCGTGCTTGTTGTGAAATTCGTGAGCTAACCACAACTCTTCACCTACTTGTAATCGATTAATTCTTTCTATTGTACATTGTGGTAAATACCGTAGTCCATGTAAAAAAAAGTGTAGTCGATATTTGCCTTCTGAATCTGGTTCTGGACAGGGGAAAACGGAGAGTGTATCTGTTTCTCTATGCCCCCCAGTCCGGGCTAGGATACTAATTGAATCCTGTTCATGGGGGGAAAGATTAAGCCATTGAATAAAACTTAAGTAGTCGGGTCGATTTTTCGGCATTAACCGATTAGCAAATACAGGAAACAAGTAAGTTGATGTATAGACTTTTTCTAATTCTGGGAATGAGAGCAATGGCTGAAAATTGCACTTTTTTTGAGCTTCTTCAGCGCCTTGGGTGTAGGTAAATTGGTAGTTGGTTCCGTCGAATGTTAGCTTACCAATGGGGAACCAGGAGCGACTATGTGGGTCTTGCCAAGCTAAAAATAGAATTTTCAATTTCTTCATGGTAGCGTTTCCCTCAACTTAAGCAATCTGTGTTGGTTGAATTCAATAATTTTTTGGGCAAAATTGGCGGCAATAGGCGAGATGCGAGTGTTAGGAATTCGATTAAAAATATCTAGTATATTTGCTTGTGAGATACTTTCAAGCTGGTTTAACCATATAGAGGCTGCTTCAGGATAGTAGCGTGCAGCCTGGTTAAATACATCAAGAGTTTTGAGGGGCTTTCGATCGCCAATGCTCTCATAGAATGCCGAAGAACATTTGTTAACATAAGCTTCAAGTGAGCGTTTTTGTCTTTGTTCATCTGAAAGGTCTCGACCTAAGCTAGAGGCATGATCGTAAGTAGGAGCTAGGTATATTATTTCCCCTAAATTAGATATTACCTTATTTCGTACAAGTCCCCAATTTTCATGGTGGCGATCGCCGTTGCCAATCCACGCATCTAACAGGATATAGCCGACAAATACTTCAACAGCTTTTTGAATGCCTCTGGGTGCTATCCAACCAATGGGTAAGTTCACAGATTCATTAGAGATTACTCTCAAGACTATATCAATAGTATGTTCAGACACTTTATATTTTTTAGATGTGGGGTAATTTGGCACGATGGAGGCGAGAAGTTCGTTACCGTGAACGAGAGTTCCCCCTGATGGTAAAAAGGAGGGAGAAACTACCCCACAATTTCCGTCCCAAGTGGTTGCCAGTTCATAATTAGCATGAGGAATTCCCAATAGTTTACACAATTCAGAGGCTACTTTCTCTGCCCAATCTTCACCTAAGTTTTTTGTAGCTTGTTTGTAGAGGTAGCGGTCAAATTCTGAATGTTTAAACCAAAACTTATATTTGCTACCCATTGCCTCGGTATTAGAGAGTTCCCAAGCTTTTTGAGTGACAATAATGATGGGAAATTCTTCGGGCATACAGCGATTTTCATGTGAATATATTGCACTGATGTCACCATCCAATCGCACTCAGGCGGCTGTTGTTGCTATTCAGAAAGGATTAGTGGCGGAAGAATTGTTAACTATTGAGTAAATCGAGGCCAGAAACCGGGTTTCTGAACCGATTCTCGATCGCAAACACGCCGGCTAAAACCAGAGACCCGGTTTCTCTCAGGGTTTTTTGTGTAAGTCCTAATAAAATTTGTAGTTTGGGTACAGTTTTCTGGAGGAGACGAAGTGGGAACAATGGATGAGGTTGGCATTGCTACGATCGCGATCGCCTTAGAGCCCTAACACCAAGGGGACTAAAGTTAAGCCCCTCAAATATAATTATCCTGCCAGTTTAAAAGTAAACTGTAGAATTATACAATTAAGAGAGACGAATAGGAAAAAAATATGCGGCGCTTATTTTCAGCTTTAGCAATGACAGGTTTCTTGTTGACAGGCTTACCTGCCATCAGCTTAGGGCAAGGGATGCCGGGATTCACCATCTTTGGCGGCCCGGAACGGCAGAACCAGTTGAGCTTCCGCTTGGACTACGGCACAGTCGGAATGTGGGATCGCTATCGCTTGCGGATTCCCGCCAAAAAACTGCCTTTAGCGATCGCACAATTAGCGATATCTTATCCCAACTACTACAAAGGTGAATTCGATCCCAAAAACATAGAAGTGCGCGTCAAAGGCAAAGCAGTCCCGCTGCAAGAGGTACTGTGGAATAAAGAAAATAACTTGATTGAAATTTATCCCATCGAGCCAATTCCGGCGGGTAACAACGTTGAGATCGTACTCTCCAATGTCAAAAATCCTACTAATGGCGGAATGTACAATTTCAACGCTCGTATTCGCACCCCTGGCGACGCACCCTTACTTCGTTACATTGGCACTTGGATTTTGAGCATTCAGTAAGCCAAATGCTAATTGCAACGCTGCCCTAGAAACCGGGTTTTTGAGAGAATCTGTGGGTCAAAAGAAGTATTTTCGTCAAAAAACCCGGTTTCTTTGGTTGGGTGCGTAAGTCCTGTAGTCTTGCGATCGCAGCAGCAAACAAAGTTGCAGAAATATTTTTCTCTGAGCAGAGCTATAAAAGATGGTGATTACTCCTCAGTTTTCTCAGTATTACCGCCTTTTACCCAACCTTCGCGATCTTCCTGTTCAATGCGTACCCGCTGCCACTGTTTATCAGGAGTTTCTTCCACAACTATTACCTTTTCCTTATAAGCAATACCCCCAATCCGGTTCGAGTCCCGCGTCGGACTATCCCTTAGAATCAACCCAATAGGCTGAGTCACGATCGCGCGGTAAGCGCCTGGTTCTAGCGGTTTCGGTGAGGGGGTATCGCTAGAGGCTGGTTCTGGGTTCGAGGCTGCTGTTAACTTTGGCTTCGCGATCGCAGTCTGGGAAGTTTTCACCTCATTGGGGAATGTTGGTCTTTCAGGTAGGGCGCTTAGTTTAGCAGCAAAATAAAGTGCAGCCGCCACACTCGCACCAGTCAGAAGCACAATCGCTAACAGAAAACCGACAATAAATTTGAATAAGCCAGATAAACTCATAAAACTGTAATTTGTTAGTGGTTAGTTGTTAGTGGTTAGTGGTTAGTTGTTAGTTGTTAGTTGTTAGTTGGTAATTGGTAATTGGTAATTGGTAATTGGTAATCGCTAATCGCTAATCGCTAATCGCTAATTACCCATCCTCCCTATCTCCCCCATCTCCCCCATCTCCTCTGCTCCCCCGCTCCCCTGCTCCCTCTCTTCCCCTAGCCTCTACCCAAAGCAACTATTCTGCTTGAATCCGACGGCTTAAACTGCCATATCGGGAAGCTAGGCGAGCTTTGCCGGCGGCGGCCCAATCCTGAAGAAATTGGATTTGTTCTTGTGCAGTTCGGGCTAAGGGTACTATTTGACTAGCAGCTTCTAAAACATCATCCGTCGCGAAATCACGATTTTGACTAAAACCAATGTGCATTGCTTCAATCAAAGTTTGCTCGATTTCCGCCCCTGAAAAATCGGGAGTTTCATAAGCCAAGCGCTCTAAATCATAGTTTTTTAAACTCTGTGGTCTTAGCCTAGATAAATGCACTTCAAAAATAGCACGTCGCTCTTCTTGATTCGGTAAACCCACGAAAAATATCTCATCAAATCGACCTTTTCTGAGCATTTCTGGCGGCAAAGACTGAATATTATTAGCAGTAGCTACAACAAAAACGGGAGAAGTTTTTTCTGCTAACCAAGTAATAAAAGTCCCGAACACCCTGCTAGTTGTACCTGCATCTCCTTTACTGTCGAAACCGCCAAAAGCTTTGTCAATTTCGTCGATCCAAAGTACGCAGGGTGCAAGCGCTTCTGCTAACTGAATCATTTGCCTAGTGCGAGATTCCGACTCGCCGACTAATCCCGCAAATAGGCGGCCAACATCCAATCGCAATAGGGGTAAATGCCAATGGTGAGCGATCGCTTTTGCTGTTAGAGATTTACCCGTTCCCTGAATACCTACTAACAGTAACCCTCTCGGATGCGGTAAACCATACTGTCGGGCTTTTTCAGAAAAAGCGCCTCCGCGTCGCAGTAACCATTCTTTGAGATTATCTAAACCGCCGATGTCTGAAATATTTTCACGGGCTGAATAGAAATCTAAAATTTGAGTTTGGCGGATAGTTTGGCGCTTTTCTTCTAAGATTAATTCTACGTCATCGGGTTGAAGTTCGCCGCGAGTAGCGATCGCCTTCGCTAACACCCGCCGAATCCTTTCGATAGAAAGCCCTTGGCAGGAACGCACCATTTCATCCAACAAGCGCCCTTCTACAGGCTGTCCAGTAGCCATTAACAGGCGTTCTACCTCAATTTTGATTTCCGCAGCCGTTGGCAGCGCAAACTCTAAAACTGTCAATAATTCGCCCAGGTCATCGGGAATAGCAATCTGAGCAGAAATAATGACAATATTCTTAGGCTGAGATTTCAGGGATCTGGCGAGATTGCGAAGCTTGCGGGAAATCGAAATATCTTCTAAAAATCGTTGAAAGTCGCGTAAAATGAAGATTGCCGGAGCCGAAGCGGGCAACTTTTCCAGAAATTCCAAAGCTTGTAGAGGATTGCGTTTACCAAAGCCGAGATCGTTGGGATTGCCTTGGTAGCCATCGACAAAATCCCAGATATAAACGGCTCGATTTCCTAAATTTTTAGCAGAGTGCGCGATCGCGACTTCTGCCCGTTCTTCCTCCCGCGTGGGAATGTAAATTACAGGATAGCGCGATCGCAGTAGCAGTTCAAACTCGTTACTAAAAGTGGACATTGTTAATTGGTAATTGTTAGTTGTTAGTTGTTAGTTGTTAGTTGTAATTTTTTAATTTTTTAGCTATGGGCGATCGATTGCCACTAACCACTAACTACTAACAATTAACAAAATATTATCCAGGTAATTGCTTTTTCAGAGCTTCTAAAGAAGCCCATCGAGCATCAGACAAAGGTTGCGATTTATCGGCATCTGTGAGTTGAATGCCCCGGCACTTAGAGTCACACAACTTTCTCAGTGGCATTTCCAGACATATTTGCTGATATAGCCAATCTCCCGCCTCAAAATAGCCGTTAGGAGACAAAGTTTCTACCAAATCTTCTAAATCGACTTCGATTTCTCCCGCTTTTGACTCTACTGAATTTGCTGCTTCATCCAGCCAAATCATTTCCGAAGTATTAACTGCCAAACGGTGATTGTATTGTTTTAAACATCGATCGCAGGTGAGAGTAACAATTGTTTCTGCCTTCGCCCTGACATCCAGATAAGTCCCTTGGTGCGTCACTCGTAAATAGCCTCTTACAGGCGTAAGAGTTTCTAGATCCGGCAGTAACTCTTCAAACTCAATTTCCTCTTTCTGCTCTGTTTTTTTGAGTAGATGGGGGATATAAATTGCATCCATCTTAATACCTCGCCTTCCTCTTGCGATTTAGGATTTGGGATTTGCGATCGCTAGCAAATCTCAAACCCCAAATTAACTCAGCGCAACCGCACGACTAATCGACGGTCTGGCTCTTGTCCTATGCTATAAGTTTCTAAATCGTCGCATTCGCTCAAAAGGCTGTGAACTTGACGACGTTCCGCAGAAGAAAGAGATTTGAGTTCAAATTGTTCTCCCGTCTGCCGCACTTGTGCTGCTGCCTTTTCTGCGATCGCTTGCAATTCCTTGAGGCGATGCAATCTATAGCCATTTAGTTCAATTGTGTAACCAGTTGGCTCAACTTGCTCCTCAGAGATGTTTACAATTGTGTTGCATAGATACTGAATTGCATCGATTGCCGTACCCTCATAACCGATTAGAATTTCAATCTGAGCTGGTGTCAGGCTACTGTCATCAATAGTTAACCAGTAGCCATCTTCTTGATGGCTAGGGATAACTTTTGAGGGAATTTTGGACAGGCTGAGTAGTTTTTCTAACCATTCCTGTCCGCGCTGTATTTGATTCTCACTCATGGTTAGTATCAAGCCTTCTTCTTAGTACGTCCCGGCTCAAAAGGAAGTGCATCTTCTCCCTTATCTTTCTTTGCTTTAGCCTCGGCTTCGTCTACTATTTTCTGGAGATTGTCCGGTAAGGGTTCCCGTGACAAAATGAAAGCCTGGACGGTTTGAAAGATGTTAGCAATCAGCATATACATCAACACACCTGCTGGCAGAGGAAAGAACAAAAACATCCCGGAAAATATTACGGGAGTGAGTTTGTTAATTGTCGCCTGCTGGGGATTATCATTCGGCCCTTGGGTTTGTCCAGAAAGGGTTTGGTTCACATATAAACTAATACCAAAACCCAGGATCATTACCAGAATATCCCAGTGAATCTTGCCGTCTGGATCGATCGCGCCGACACGGCCGAGGGCTTCAATAAATAGGAAGCCTTTGTTTGTCGCCAAACCAGGGATCGTGCCTTGAATCGTTGCATCTCCGGGTTCTAGAGCTGTAATGTTCCCTTGTTCATCCACTTGCACCCGCTCTTCCCCTTTGATTACTTTCCAATGGGGGACAAGCGTATTTTGATCGTATTCTGCTGCTACAGCCGCTAGCGGTTTGCCCTCAACTGTTTGAAACTCTAGATGGGTTTTTTCGCCAACTCCGAGTTTGTCTCCCCCTGGAAGTAAGCCGATGATCGGAGCGTGAACGCTATCGGCGATGTAAATATTTTGAGGAGGAGTTGCGAAAGCTTGCGGTTGTACCCGTTCGATCTGTTCTTGAGGTAGAACTTGGAGGTTAACGGTATAGTTAACATCAGAAAAAGGCGAACCTCGCAAAGTGGCAAATAAGGCAAATAGCACTGGCATTTGCACCAATAGCGGGAAGCATCCAGCTAGGGGATTGCCAAATTCTTTGTATACTTTGCTCATTTCTTCCTGCTGTTTAGCAGGATTGTCTTTATGTAGCTTCTGAATTTGCTCAACTCGCTCTTTCATCAATGGCTGCGCTACTTTCATGCGGCGCATATTGCGAAGGGAGCCTGCATTTAGCGGGTAAAGGGCAAAGCGAATTACAAGCGTCAGAGCTACGATCGCTAAACCGTAACTAGGCACGATCCCGTAGAAAAAATCTAGGATCGGTAGCATTAGGTTATTGGAGAGAAACGAGATACCAAAATCCATTAGCTTTGATTTAACTTAAGTGCTCTGAGTTTTCTAATTTAAAGTAACTACAATCCTTGGGGATTAGTAGGTTTTGAGGTGACAGAAGGTAGGCGGTTACAGCCTAAATTTAAGGGTTTTACCTTAAAATTTGTCACTTAGAGGTTGTGAGGCTAGCTTTTTGAGCTGCTGGAGACAGTTTTTCATTTATGTAATCGTAGATTTCACGGAATCTAGGAATTGCCCGAAGTTCTAAGCGGCCACCATTTTTGAGGGTGACGACCATATCTCCGTAGGTGCCGAAACCGCGTGGTACTTTTACTATTTTGACAATTTCTGAGTAAACTATGTCCGTGCGATCGCCTCCCATCCAGCCGCCGGTGACTGAGATTCGGCGGTTGGTGATCCGGTAGCGCAGCCAGAGCGATCGGACTATGGCTCCTACGGCTAGGGGTAAGCCGACTACGGTCATACCTAACAGTAGGTTAATCATCAAGTCTGCGATCGCCGGCCCGCCTTCATAAAAGACTTCCTCTTTAATTCCCATTTAGCACCTCCGCTTCTACCAACAACTGCTCTAATTCTTGCAGAAATTCACCATAATTGCACTCTTGGGCTGTAGGCCGAACTACAATTACTAGATTCCACCCAGGAGAGATGCGGGGCAACATCTGCCGCAGGGCGGCTCGAATCTGTCGCTTAATTCGGTTGCGGACGACTGAACGCTTGCTAACTTTGAGACTAATAGAAATGCCGATGCACGTTGCAGGCAAGGATTTCAAGTCTGTTTGCTGCTGAGCTAATTCGGCTTTATTTGAGTGCCGCAGAGCTCTTAATGTCAGATGGTGGGAATTGCGGCGAATTCCTTTGCGGTAAACGGCACTGAAGTCTTCTTTGCGCCGAAGTCGGTTGGCTGGGGGCAACATGGGGTCTGGTGGCAGAAACCTGGTTTCACTGAAGGCAACATTTAAGCTGCGTTTGGCACGAGAAACCGGGTTTCTGGTAAGGCGTTGCCATTCGCGAGAGATTTTTTTCTAGACTGCTAAGCGGTGACGACCTTTTTTGCGGCGGGCGCTAATTACGGCTTGACCGTTTTTGGTTCGCATTCTGGCGCGAAAACCTGATGTTCTTTTGCGTTTGCGGCTGGTTCCATGTAAGGTTTGCTGTGTCATCCCGATTCCTCCCGGCGAGCTTGTTTAGATTGCGTTAAAAGTCACAATCTTTGATTTTACTCTATTATGGCGTTACTTTCAAGACTAAAAGTTGTAATTTACTCGGTTAGAGCCTTTATCAATAATGTTGAGTCTGCTTGTATTTTAATGATTTTATGGAAAAATTAGAATTTAGGCAAGTAGAGATATTGCAATTCATGGCGATCGACCCAGCAATTGCCATTAACTGGGATTGTTTCGTTTCACTCCTAACGACATTATTTAAATGATTTTATGTCAACTAATCCTAACTCTGACCCGACGCTGGTAAATGTGATTGAAAAGCTAGACAAGCTATCAACTGATGTTGAGAGGCTATCAACTGATGTTGAGAGATCCAATGACAAATTCGATAACTATCAAAAAGCTACACAGTGGGTTGTGCAACTTGCTTTCAGTCTGATTGCCAGTGCTACTATTACTATAATTATTACTTCAATTCTCCGTAGGTAGCTGATTTCTTGGCGACTTGCCTCAACCTAGGGATAGATTTTACTCCAGGTTTCCCAAGCGGATGTTCGCACAAAACTCCTCGCCTTGAAGGAATAAGCGATCGTTCACAATTTAATATAAAACTCAATCAAATAACTTTCTCCCCGCTCTTGACACCTTCGTACAGACAATGTAGTATAGCAAGTACTACATAAAGAAATTCTGCTTTTTTTTCAGAAAGGTTAAAGGGAGAAGGAAGAATCAATATATGAATAACTCTCGGTTAGTTAAAATCAGCAAATATCTAAGTAAACATCTTCGGCACACACCAGAGCGCTTAGGCATCGAGTTCTCTCCTGGCGGCTGGGTTGCTGTCGATCGACTCCTAGCTGCAAGCAGCGCTCGCAATTTCCCTATTGAACTGGCAGAACTCAAAGAAGTAGTCGTAAAAAACGACAAACAACGCTTCTCATTTGATTCCACAGGCACTCTAATTCGTGCTAACCAAGGACATAGTATAACAGTTGATTTACAATTAGAGCCTGCTGTTCCTCCTGATGTGTTATATCACGGAACTGGAAAAGGTGCAGTCGAGTCTATTCTCAAGAGTGGAATTTGCAAAATGTCCCGACACCACGTGCATCTATCTGCTAATATAGAAACAGCGCAAAAAGTAGGAGCAAGGCACGGTTTACCAGTAGTTTTTACTATAGCCGCAGAAGCAATGCACGATCGAGGTTATACATTTTACTGTTCTGAAAATGGAGTTTGGCTTGTCGAGTACGTTCCGCCGGAATATCTAAAGCTAACCTGAGCCACAAAATTACTCCCGCACCTTGTAGAGTAGGGGCTGCCATAATCTATATCGCGAAGGAAAGAAATATTCTACTAATCGCAGCATTCAACTACTGACAGATTAATAGTGTAAGGTCGCCGCCCTAGCTGTAAAAAAAATATCTAGAGGGCGGCGTTACCAAGCAGGGTAAGAAAGTCATATTAAAATTTAAAATTTTGTACCGAGGATTGGAAATAATGGGTTCAGGATACTTTAGCGATCGCCAAGACAATTCCCTCCAAAACAACCCTCAAAGTAGAGGGCTATTAGGCGCTGGTTGGCGACCATTATATAGAGAGTTTAACTTGAGTTATCTGTTGCATTTAGCAACTAACGATCCCTTAGAACTCACTCAAAAAACTCTGGATATCGCCAGCGATCTCGCTGATGCTCTCGGTCGCAATCAATATAGCTGGTTCGCAAATATTTTAAATGTATTTTCTGAAAACACCCGCTATGAAATTGACGAATTCTGGAACTATATTACCCCTCAACCATTAGGTCCAGATTATCGGTATAAAGACATTCTGAGTATAGAAACTCCTGTTACTCAATTAGTTAGCCGCGATAGTATTCCTATCGATTATGTTCTCAACAAATTGCAGGAAATTACAATTTTCAAGATTCTGACTTTGTTGGGTAAGCCGGAGATTGTTACCCAGTGCTTTATGGAGCGGCATTTTTATTACCCAACAGAGCGATTTGTAAGCTGGGATCGTCTGGAAGTTTTAGGTACTGTTTATGCTTTTTGGCCGCAACGCTCCTGCTGGCTGCAAATAGATGACTACGATCGCGGACGCAGGCGCTATACTTTGATGTCGAAAGATATCGCGCCGATGGTAAATAAAGCTACTTACAATCTGGCCGTGATTCTCAGTGGTTACAAAAGCCGGGTTGGACAAGTTCAGAGTCAATATCCAATTCGGACATTTCCCCCTGATATCCAAAATTTTACTGATACAGTGCAGCAGGCGGTACTCGATCGCAGCCAATTGGCCGTACTCGTCAGCGGAGAACCAGGGACTGGCAAAACTGCCTGGACGCAAGCTGTAGCCAAGGAAATTCTAATGCCTTTGGGGTATGTAATTTTTATCTTGGATCACGATGCTGTAGAAAATTTTGTACCGCCTAGCTATTTGGAGCGAATTTGTATTATTATTAATGAAGCTGATAATTTGGCACAAAATCGTGCCAGCGACGCAGCTCAGCGCAATAGTAAAACCGAGCACATTCTGAGTTTACTCGACGGAACCTTATACCAGAGTGTCATTGATGAAGATGGCATTCAAGTTCAGCAAAAACTCGTAGTTTTGATGACGTGCAATACGACTGAAAGACTAGATCCAGCAGTTTTACGGAAGGGAAGGGTCGATTTTACCAGTGAATTTACCTACAAATTTGTCTGAGTAAAGAGGGCTATTTTCCCAGTAAATTTACTGAATTTTTGTGAAGCTTTGGTTTTCGAGTTTTGAGTCTTAATTCAGGATCTCAGTCGATGCCGACGCGCAAAAACATCAGGTTGCATCCAGGCGGTTTTCTCAGACGACGCTGCAAACAAGCACTGAACGGGAAAATCTGCCGACCTGTTTTGCTGCTTATTTTCAAAAATCTACTTTTGGTGGGCTTTAGTTCTACTTAATTCACCGGAAAAGCGATCGCGGACTGCGTAACTGCTCAAAGGCGAGTGAGCTCGCTTTCGGAATTTCGATGGTGACAACGATGGCGATGGGAATTGCCCTCGCGTCTGAGAGATAAATCAGACCAAATATCCATAGACAAGCTTATGTCGGAGATGCTATTAATAAGGGGTTAGACCCCCTATAAGTTAAACCCATCAACTCAGTGACCAGAGAAAGCTGGGGTGTCTCAATTAACATCCCAGATAATTTTGAAACATGACCGACAAGGAGGGCATCCCAAAAGTGCATACAAACCAAGCTCAGCCGACAATTCCGGTATTGGCGACTTACACCAATGGGAAGACCCTGACTGCGAACCAACCTCCAGAGATGGTCATGTCTGAGGGTGAGGAGAGATTTCGCCGATTTGTAGAATACATACCCGCAGCCGTCGCCATGGTTGACCGTGAAATGCGCTATCTAGCCGTTTCTCGGCGGTGGCAAAAAGATTACGGCAACAGCAGCTACGATGCGATCGGCTGCTCTCACTCCGAACTCTTCCCCAACCTCCCCGATACTTGGTGGCAAAACGCCCAAGCTTGCCTAGCAGGAATACTCCCGGAGTGCGAATCAGAAACTTTTATCATACCCAACGGTAAAATTGAGTGGGTGAAATGGGTATTTCAGCCTTGGTATAGCAGCGACGGTGCGATCGGCGGCCTGATACTCTTCACCGAAATCATCACCGAGAGCAAGCACCTAGAAGAAGCGCTACAACTAACTCAATTTGCGATGGATCGCGCCGCCGATGCCGTCTTCTGGATGACCTCAAACGGGCAACTGTGTTACGTCAACGAAGCCGCCTGCCATTCCTTACAATACTCCCGTTCAGAACTGCTAAGACTCAGCATTCACGACATTGACCCCGAATTGTCAGCAGAAACATGGCCAAACCATTGGAACTTAGTCAAACAACAAGGTTCCTTCACCTTTGAATCTCGCCGCGAAACCAAACGGGGTCGCAGTTTTCCCGTAGAAGTAACTGTCAACTATTTAGAATTCAATGGTATTGAGTATCACTGCGCCTTTGCCCGCGATATCACCGAGCGCAAAGCAGCACAGGCAGCACTTTTAGATGCTAAAGAACAACTTCAAGCAGTATTAGATGCTGTACCGGGATTGGTTTCTTGGGTAAGTTCCGATTTGCGCTACTTAGGCGTAAACAAGCATTTAGCCGCTGCTTACAAATTATCAACCCATGCTTTTGTCGGACAAAAAGTAGGGTTTTTAGAGACTAGCCCCAGATTTAACGATTTAGTTTACGAGTTTTTTGCTAGTCCAGATTGGGCTAGTTCTAAAGAAGTAACAGCTACTGTTAAAGGAGTGTCCCGCACTTATTTAATCGTCGCTCAGAAGTACCATCAAGGTAGGGCTGCGGTATTTGTCGGGTTAGAAATTACAGAGCGCAAAAGGATGGAAGCCGCCATGCGCCGATCTGAAGAAAAGTATCGGGCATTGACTAGGAATTTCCCTAATGGCGCGGTAATTTTATTTGATTCTGACCTCCGCTTTACTCTGGCTGAAGGGACGGAATTAGAAAAAATTGGTCTTTCTCAAGAGTTAATGGAAGGCAGAACTCTTTATGAAGTTTTCCCTCCAGAAGTTTGCGAACAAGTTGAGCCTCAATATCGAGCTGCACTGGCAGGACAGCCAACGGTTTCAGAAATGACTGTCGCTAATCAGGTTTATTTAGCTCATACTCTACCTCTGATTAACGAACATGGAGAAGTGTTTGCAGGGATGACGATGACACAAAATATTACTGAACGCAAACAGGTACTTTTAGCTTTGCAGGAATCGGAAGAGCGTTTTCGGCACCAAGCTGCGGAGTTGGAACAGACACTTTCAGCATTGCAACGTACTCAAACTCAATTGATTCAGACTGAAAAAATGTCTTCTTTGGGACAGTTAGTTGCAGGTGTTGCTCATGAAATTAATAATCCCGTGAATTTCATTTCTGGCAATCTTACTCATGCGAGTCACTATACTCAAGATTTGATCAGGTTGGTAGAACTTTACGATCGACACTATCCAAACCCGGTGGAGAATATTGAAGCTGAAAAAGAAGAAATGGGTTTAAATTTCTTGAAGAAAGACTTGCCAAAGCTGCTGGATTCGATGAAAGTGGGGTCAGAACGTATCCGAGATGTAGTGAGAAGTCTGCGCCATTTCTCCCGTTTGGATGAAGCTGATATGAAGCCAGTGGATATTCACGAAGGTTTAGATAGTACGCTGTTAATTTTGCAAAATCGACTCCAAGCTAAGGCGGGACGACCGGGGATTTCTCTGATTAAGGAGTATGGGAAGTTGCCGCGAATTGAGTGTTATGCAGGGCAACTAAATCAGGTGTTTATGCACCTGTTGACTAATGCTATTGATGCTTTGGAAGAGGGATTTACAGTTAATGGTAGCGGACGTGGGAAAGAAAATTCATCGTTAAGCCATATAATTGAGATTCGTACTGAAGTTGTGGAGGATCGGGGGGTGGCGATCGCAATTAAGGACAATGGGCCGGGTATGACGGAGGAAGTTCGCCGCTGCATTTTTGACCCGTTGTTTACTACTAAGCCTACTGGGAAAGGGACTGGTTTGGGGCTATCTATTTCTCACCATTTGGTAGTTGAGAAACATGGCGGCGAGTTGCAATGTTTTTCTGAGCCTGGACAGGGTACGGAATTTGTGATTACAATACCTTTTAGGTAATGGGTAATTGCTAATTGCTAATTGCTAATTGGTAACTAACAACCAACAACTAACAACTAATACCATATCCGGTTAAATACTTGTCATTGCGAGCGAAGCGAAGC
>NZ_JAQMUA010000247.1:0-8436 GCF_028330895.1 Kamptonema animale CS-326
CCCTTGGTAAGGGGGGGTTAGTTAAATCATCCCCCCCCCTTACCAAGGGGGGGTTGGGGGGGTTAGCTGGATCGTAAAGGTGTAAAGAATTTCCCTCAGACTGACAAGGAAAATACCCATAAACCACCTGTGGATGTAACAACTTCTCATTAATAACCCGCTGTTTCCATTCCTCCAAAATCGGATAAACCTTCTCAGCTAAAAAGCCATCATACTCTTCACGAGATTGGTCTTTAGGCTTACGATATTGCCACTGTCCCGCAATCAAAGCTTGTAAATCCAAATGCCAGAAAATTTCCTCAAAGGGTATATCTTCGCCCTCCAATAACTGAGTACCCCAAAAAGGCGGAGTTGGACGTTCAATATCCACCGCCACTGCCTCGGAACGCCGTGTATCTATCACTAATGGCGTTGCTGGTTCCGAAGTTTCCACCTCTTTTTTAGGTGTGACTTCTATTTTAGCTGCACCATTACCATTGCCATTTTCTTCATCTGCAAAGCCCTTGAAGTCATCCCATTTCCCCCCTGATTTTGCAGGCATCAATTTATCCATAAAGTGCAAGTCAGAGAAGGCATCTTTGCCATAAACCACCTTACCTTTATAGGTATTTTGACAATCTTCATGGACAAACTTAGGAGTCAACGCTGCACCACCTAAAATTACGGGAACCGTAATGCCTCGCTGGTTAAAAGTCTCCAGGTTTTCTTTCATAAAAGCAGTGGATTTAACCAGCAACCCACTCATAGCAATACAATCAGCTTCGTGCTTTTCGTAAGCTTCAATGATATTGTCTACTGGTTGTTTAATTCCCAGGTTAATCACCCGATACCCATTATTAGAAAGAATGATGTCAACCAGATTTTTTCCAATGTCGTGAACGTCGCCTTTAACTGTGGCAATAATAAAGGTTCCCTTGGCATTATCACCTGATTCTGATTTCTCCATATATGGCTGTAAAAAGGCAACGGCAGCTTTCATAGTTTCGGCAGATTGCAATACAAAAGGTAATTGCATTTGACCCGATCCAAATAATTCACCCACCACTTTCATACCATCTAATAAGAAGGTATTAATAATCTCCAAAGGTGGATATTGTTCTAAGGCTGTGGTAAGAACTTCTTCTAAGCCAATTCTTTCGCCATCGATGATATGACGCTTCAGACGTTCTTCTAAAGGAAGCAGTTTATCGGCACTGCGATCGCGCTTAGTTGTAGCACCTTCAAAGGCATTTGTCAACTCTCCCAAAGGATCGTAAATGCAGACATTGCCATCAAATTCTCGCCGATCGTAAATCAGTTTGCGGCATAATTCTTGATATTTTTCTTCAATTTTTGCCAGCGGTAAAATCTTATTGGGGCTAACAATTGCAGAATCCATCCCAGCTTGCATGGCTTCATGCAAAAACATCGAGTTTAAGACTTGTCGCGCCGCTGGATTTAAGCCGAAAGAAATATTAGAAACTCCTAGAATAACGTGACATCCCGGCAACTCTTGCCGGATGCGACGAATGGCTTCAATTGTAGATTTACCATTCGCCCTATCTTCTTCAATCCCCGTAGAAATTGGCAATGCTAAAGGGTCAAAGAAGATGTCGTAGGCGGGAATGCCGTAGGCAATAGCAGCGTGATAGGCGCGGGATGCAATCTCAAATTTTTTGTCCGCACTCCGGGCCATGCCATCTTCATCAATTGTACCGATAACTATCCCCGCACCATACCTTTTTGCCAATTCTAACACCTTATAAAAACGGGGTTCCCCATCTTCATAGTTAGTAGAATTCAACAAACATTTACCCCCAGCGGCTTTTAATCCCGCTTCCATTTTTTCCCACTCAGTGGAGTCCAACATTAAGGGTAAAGTAGCATTAGTAACTAGGCGAGATACTACTTCTCTCATATCTCTTACGCCATCGCGTCCCACATAATCGACGTTAACATCGAGAATGTGTGCGCCTTCGCGGACTTGTTCGCGTCCCATTGAGATTAAACCATCCCAATCTTCAGCATTTAATAAGTCGCGACATTTCTTAGAACCACTAGCATTAAGTCTTTCCCCAACTATTAAGAAAGAATTATCTTGGTCGTAAGGTTGGGCGCTATAAATTGAGGCGGCGGCGGGTTGCCAAGTGGTTTCGCGGACTTTCGGTGTCAGGGTTGTGGAAATTTCTGCTAATGCTTGAATGTGATCGTAACGAGTACCGCAACAGCCGCCAATTACTTGCACTCCTAAGTCTTCTACGAAGTGCATTAATGCCATTCGTAGTTCCATCGGGGTGAGTTTATAATGGGCGTGCCCGCCAACATTTTCTGGTAAACCTGCGTTGGGAATACAGGAAACTACAAAGGGGGAATATTGGGATAAATATTTGATATGTTCGGCCATTCTGTCTGGCCCAGTAGCGCAGTTTAATCCTAAAATATCAATAGGAAAAGGTTGTAAAATTGTCAGGACAGCGCTAATATCGGAACCTACCAACATTGTACCAGTAGTTTCCATTGTCACCGATACCATGATCGGCAGGCGCTTACCTTTTTTAGCAAATACTTCTTCAATGGCGCTGAGTGCGGCTTTAATTTGCAACACATCTTGGCAGGTTTCAACTATTAATAAATCAACCCCACCATCAAATAGTCCTTCGGCTTGTTCGGCAAAGGCAATTTTCAGAGTATCAAAGTCAATATGTCCCAGGGTTGGTAATTTAGTTCCAGGGCCAATTGAACCGGCAACAAATCGGGGTTTTTCTGGTGTAGAATACTCAATAGCCAAGCCTTTGGCGAGGGTTGCGGCCGCCTTGTTGAGGTTGTAGGCTTCCTCGGCTAAATTGTATTCAGCAAGTACAAAGGAACTGGCCCCGAAGGTGTCAGTTTCAATCACATCTGCGCCTGCTTCGAGGAAACCGCGATGGACTTTGGCGACAGCTTCGGGATTGGTGTAGATTAAGTATTCGTTGCAGCCTTCGTATTGCGGGCCGCCGAAGTCTTCAGCGGTGAGGTTTTGGAATTGCAGGTTGGTTCCCATTGCGCCATCGAAGACGATGACGGGCCGGGATGGGTGGTGGAGGCGTTGGAGGAAGGTACTATGGGTCATGGGTTAATATTTTTGACGCTCTATTTTGATGAAGTAGAAATTATGTTAACGTAGTTATTTATATAATAACTGATCTAGCCAGCGATGACTTAGGAAAATGTAGCGTGAAATATCAGGAGGTTGAATTATGGCGAGTGACTGGAAGAAAAATTTGGAGTCAAAACAGGTTCAATTGACTGAGTTTTGTCAGCATTACCGAGTATTAAAGATGGAGTTATTCGGCTCTGCAACTGGAGATAATTTCGACGAAGAAAAAAGTGATTTAGATTTCTTAGTTCAGTTTACACCGATGTCTCCGGTGGAATATGCTAATTGCTTTTTTGGTTTACGGGAGGCGTTAAATAAGTTGTTTAATCGTTCTATCGATTTAGTTGAAATTAATTCAATCCGCAACCCTTATTTTTTAGAATCAATTGAAAAATCGCGGGTGATTTTGTATGCGGCTTGAGGTACAGAAATATTTGTTTGATATTCAGGAAGCTTGTCAACTTTTAACGGAGTTTACGGCAGGTAAAACGTTTGAAGATTACGTAAGTAATGCGATGCTACGCTCTGCTGTGGAGCGACAGTTTGAGATTGTGGGAGAGGCGTTAAACCAGATGTTGAAATTAGAGCCTGATTTGGCGGCAAGCATTACAGATTGTCGAAGAATTGTCGATTTTCGTAATCTTTTGATTCATGCTTATGCCAAGGTTTCTAATCAGGTCGTTTGGGGAATTGTGGAGTCTAATTTACCTGTACTTTATCGTGAAATTAGTCAATTATTAGAGGAGAGGGTTAATTAAAAGGTTATTGTTAATTAGTAAATAATTTCCCTATCATTTTCACTTCCTAGTAAACACTCGATTTGTTATTGTTACTGTCAATTACAAAATTTTTTTGCCTACCAAGCTAAGTCAGGCTCCTAATTTACTTGCCACACCTTTGAGATAGAAGTGCCTGAGACGTTCACGGAATGCGACGAAATCAGGTTCACTATTCAACGGAGTTCGCAACAACTCAATTTCTTGTCCATTGTCTTCTGACAACAAAATGATTTCCTTCCCTATTTGATCGGAAAGTCTTTTGAAAAGCTGTCGTTCAGGATAATCAGAAGAACTGGATAATTTATTCTTAATTCGTTCCAGATAAATTCCTGGCTCGTCATTTTCTGCATTTAAGGAAGAAAGAGACACGCCCATTAGGGCTTTTTTGAGCGCAGGGATAGACTGCCAACGGCGATCAATTGCGATCTCAAATGCTCTGTCAAAAATAGCATTAATTTGGGATAGTAAATCGGATGGTATGTGAGACAATACATTTTTACTTTCTGTTCTTTGATGAGGCTTTTGACCGTTGTGATCGTAAAGACTAATAGGACAAATTTTGGTAATTGCAAAAAATAGAATCCCACAGCATTGTGTAATATCTGACCTTGGATCTCGCTGGAGGCTACTTTTATGGTGAAGCTCAGAAAGATGTAAAAACCTATTTCCAAGTTGTTGACCAGTTGGGGTTAAGCTAGTATCCTCGCTATCCTCCTTATTAAAGGAAATTCCAAAGTCAATTAAAACTGGATCGTTAATATTATCATTCCGAAGTATTATATTGTCTGGTTTAATATCTCTGTGAACTATTGTCTTATTGTGACAAAATTCAAGAATATCTAGTAACTTATTCACAAAGTTAATGGCAGTGAAAATATCGAGTGCTTCCTGCTCTTGTAGCATTTCAGACAATGTTTTACCCTTAATAAATTCAGTGACAATATAAAGGGGAACATCCAACGATTTAAATTCTTGAGAATTTGATTCAATTACTCTGGGGATGCCATCACAAGTGAGAGAGCATAAAGCTACATACTCTCTGTACATTCTTCCGCGTCTTTCAGGATCATTCTGCTTTTTGAGCTTTTTTAAGACATATTGACATTGGTCTGTAGTGCTTTTACGTTTAACCAGTTGAGTGATCCCCTGTCCACCTTCACTTAGCTCCCTGATAACTTCCCAGTTGTCATCCCAAGGCTTTGGCTTTTTATTGGTTTTTGTCATTTTCTTCTAATCTTTTTAATTATAATCAACTAGATCGCACCCTTAAAAAATCAACCATCTCAATTATTCTCTCTCAGCTTCCCAATCAGGACAACTCTCAGACTCTACACCCGAAGGGTGCATCGCACAAACTAACAAATTCCCACCATAAATATGACCGTGATAATTAGAACAACCCCTACAAGCTGGATGCTGAATTGTTGAAGGCTCTACATAAGTCACAATCGAAAAATCTATCTCATTTATCTCTGGATCTAATTCTCTAAAAACCTCAATAATTGGTTCAAGCAACTCATTAAAATAGTTGTCGAAATCATCGATTACAGTATTTTGTATTTCTTCTGTCACCTCTTCCGAAAACTTCGCCAGTGAGTCCAGCATTTCGGCGAATTCTTCACTCGCATCCATGAAAAACTTCTCTAACTCAGAAACAGCAGTTTCCAGTACCGCCACAAAACTTTTTTGCCACTCTTCCATTGATTTATCAGCTCGATCTTTAAATATTATTAACAAAATCCAAGTGCAACGGCTTGCACTTACTAAGTAGGTAGACAATAGATAAAATCGATCCTGTCATTGCCAGAGAAGGGAAGCAATCTCAAGTCTTTGCGATCGCTTCGTTTCTCGGAATGACAATCTATATATTATGTCCACCTACTTATCAATTCTATTACCTTTTCCATAGTATTACTAAACCCTTACCAAGGATAAATACCAAAACTAACGGAGGTAGAAGTGCGATCGCACTCAACCCCCGTCATAAAACTTTACAAAGCCTAATCCTGCTTCAGATCGCGGAGTTCATCTTGTAACTGCTGCACCTGTTGACGAAGCCGATCGACACCCTCATCGCTTTTATTCGATGGTTCTTCATCTTCCGAAACAATTTCTATCAGGCGTGGTTCAGAAAGTTTTTGCGGTTCAGAAGGCGACTCACCGGGCTGCTGTTGCGCCTGCCTCATCATATCATCAACAAAGCGACGACCTTCATCCGTCGTCATTTCACCGCGCTTTACCAATTCATCTGCCAATTTTTGGGCTTCAGTCCGCAACTCGCCTAATTTGCTACTTGCTTTCTCGCCAGCGTAGGAAGCCAACCCCACACCCAGGTAAACTGCTTTCTGTAAAATATCTCCGAAACCTGGCATAGCAAGTACACCTCCCTTAAACAAGGTGAACCGGAGTTCACGCCTATTGCAAGCATCCCGTATTGCTGCTGCCTTCCGGCCCTGACAAAGTTTGGGCGTTACAATCGCGTAAGTCCGGCTCATTTATGACTATAACACAACTTTTCATTCTTCGACAACACACCACTGATAAACTTCGTAGGTAACGCAACCATTGACTACTAAGGGATCTTTAGCCGCGATCGCGATCGCATCCTCCATCGACTGCGCCTCAAATAGCAGCATCCCACCGCCCCGCCGATACCAGTATCCCGTCTTCGCCTTATACCCCTTAGCAATCAACTCTCGCACGTAAGCGCGATGGGCAGGCACATACTGGTCAAAAATGGACTTTTCGACAATTCCCTTCTCAATCTTGACAAACCAAGGCATTTTTGCTTTTCAATTTTAAATTTTATATTCTATATTGAGTAATAACTTATCACAACTTGCACAAACCAATAACTCTCGCTTCCTCTTCTGTAAAGTCCTCTGCGCCTTTGTGGTTCGCCAATCAGCTCATGGAAAACCTAACACACCGTTATTTTATTGCCCTCCTCCCTCCCCAAGAAATTCAAGAGCAGATAACTGAAATTAAACAATATTTTGCTAAAAAATACGCCAGTAGCGGTGCATTAAAATCGCCGCCCCACATCACCCTACAACCCCCTTTTAAGTGGGTGACAGAGGAAATTGGGAAAGTAGAAGAATGCTTAGAAAAATTTGCGATCGCCCGTCACCCAATCCCCATCACTCTATCAGGTTTTGCCGCCTTTCCACCCCGCGTTATTTACGCAAACCCACTCAAAATCCCTGAATTGCTAGACATTCAAAAAGATTTGATGGCAGATCTAGAAACAACTTTAGGAATTATCGATCCAGTTTCCAAGAGTCGTTCCTTTACACCACATCTAACAGTCGCATTTCGAGACTTAACAAAGGAGAATTTCAAAGCAGCTTGGCTAGAATTTGAAAGGCGATCGCTCAACTTTGAGTTTACTGCATCTCAGTTAACACTATTAATTCATGATGGGGAACGCTGGAACATTAGCCGTGAATTTCCCTTTTCACTATAACCCACAGATTACAATAAAAAGACATCTGCCAATGGTAACTGGTAAAGCTTAAGGCGCAAAAAATCGGTATGATATGTAGATAAAAAAACAAAGGCGATCGCCTCCTTAACCCCCTTATCGATTGCCCGATCGTAGCTATTTTGAAGTCCCTTCACCTCTGTCTTGTCCGTTCCAATACAGTGTTAGCTTACTGTCGCTACAACTGAGAGAGTAACCGCTCGTAATCCGCGTGCGAACCTACCCAAAACCAAATAACAGTATCTCCATTTAACTGTCCAACTGCTCGGTAACTCTTGTCGATTCGAGCAGAATAGATTGGCAATTCTGGATGTACTTTTTTGAAGCGAAGACTGGGATGACTAGGATCTTGTTTAAATTGGCGATATGCCTCGCGTGTCTTTTGTTGAACTTGTTCGGGTAAATTCGCAAAGGCTCTACGGAATTGGTCAGTTATACGCGATTTCACAATGTGTCTGGGTCTAATTCTTGAGTTTTACCCGTACGATATTCAGCCATCGCCTCGGCTGCAAGGAAAGCCAGGGCATCTTTAGAACGCTTAAATGCTTCATCCCAACGCATTTCGTCTTCCAGTTCTTCCAGAATTAGCGACGCGATCGCATCCTGTTCGCTAGCAGGTAGAGTTTTCAAGCGGTCAATTGCTTGTTCGAGCAATTCAGTCATAGAGCTGGCTATGTAATTTACGAGATATGTATTTAATTATCGCATCCCTACTTCCTTATCTATCGCTTATCAATAAAAAAACAAGCGCGATCGCATCTACACTCCTCATTCTTGCTTATTTGGTGAATTTACTTATTTAACCAAAAAAGTTCCAATGGCTAATCTTGTCCCCTCTTGCCAAGCTATTTCCGCTACTTTTCAAGAAAATCAAACATCGGCTTGGAAGCGTAAAAAGGTTTAATTCCCAAATCTTTAACTTTATATTTTATCTCAAACTGTACATTTTTAGGTAGGGTTTGGATACCTAATTCTTCGATTCTAATATTTTTAATCCAGAACTCGTTGGCGAAAATTGACGGATTACCGTAACGCCGCCATCTGGGCGGTAAAGATAC
>NZ_JAQMUA010000248.1:0-10476 GCF_028330895.1 Kamptonema animale CS-326
AAGTGGATCTGATAAAATGAGGGTAACATTATGTTTTTCGATAGGCAAGCGTGTAACAATTTGGCTGCCTATCTTTTTTTACCACAACTCGGCTCAATCTTTACCCCATAAGCCTTTGGGCCGGATTGTCACCCCCCCAGGACAATTACAAGTATTTAGCCAGATTTGATATAACAACCAACAACCAACAACCAACAACTAACAACTAACAAAACATAGGAGTTTACTAAATTGGTAAATATTAAGTGTCGGGGAGTTACTTTTTCAAATATCCAAGCCATCATTTTTGATAAAGATGGTACGCTCGAAGATTCACAGGAATTTTTGAGAAATCTGGGGTTAAAACGATCGCGCCTCGCAGACGCGCAAATTCCCGGTATTGGCGAACCCTTACTGATGGCCTTCGGCATCAACGGCGACAAAATCGACCCCACAGGCTTGATGGCCGTCGGCAGTAGGCGAGAAAATGAAATAGTAGCTGCTGGCTACATTGCCGAAACTGGCCGCAGTTGGTTAGAATCTTTAACCATTGCTCACCGTGCCTTTGATGAAGCCGACCAAATGTTAAAAAATACAGCACCTTCGCCTTTATTTGTCGGCAGTTTGGAAGTCCTCAAATATCTTTGCGAAGCGGGTTTAAAACAGGGAATTCTTTCAGCAGCAACCACTGAAACAGTAATAGCATTTGTGGAACGCCATCAACTCGGCGATTATATTCAGCTAAAAATGGGAGTAGATTCAGCTAACCTTAATAAACCCGATCCGGCGTTATTTCTGCAAGCTTGCGAGAAACTCGGCGTAGAACCCGCAGTAACTTTGATGGTGGGAGATTCCGGCGGCGATATTGAGATGGGTAAAAATGCAGGCGCAGCGGGTTGTATTGGGATTTGTTGGGGGAAAGCGAAGGCTAGCCATTTAGAGAAAGCGGATGTCGCGATCGCATCTCTGGATGAAATTAAAATTGTCGATCTGTAGATACGGCTTGAGACAGTATCTTTACTATCAGCCAGTCCTCCATTTGCGAACTCGCCGCGATCGTTTTAATTAGCACTCTTACTGCTAGAGTGCTAACGCCATCGGTAGATTCTCCGAAGGTAAACTCGCCAATATTTAGCACACTGTAAATTGCCTGAAACCCTTTATGCAGAAGGGTTTAGCTAATGTTATACAAATTTTTATTACAGATTGAACAGGGCTAATGTAAGCGATGTAACAATTATACTAGCTCAAATTTGCTATTAATAAAGTAAGCGAGTTAAAAATTACGCTCTTTCAATTTTAATACTTTTGGAGGATGGCATGAACTACACATTTGAAATATTGGGTGTCTCTCCGATTTTATCCTTCTTTAATCAACAGCAAAAAATTCTAGCGGAATCTCCCAGCACTGGTGTAGAATACTTGGCAAACCGTAAATGTACTCTAGATGCCTTTGTGCAATCAGTAGAAACAGTTTCTCCTACTCGCGGCTGGGATGGCGATCGAGTCGTAGAAGCAGTGATTAGCTTCTGGATGGAAAACTCAGAAAGCATCCACTATTGGAAGTGTAGATTACAGGATGCCGGCAGCGAAAACCTATTAGTGGCACGAGTTGCGGATATCAAGTCTTTACAGGCTACCTTTGAATCTCTTTTAGGAAAATAGGAATATTGGTAATGGGTAATTGGTAATTGGTAATTGGTAATTGGTAATTGGTAATTGAATCTGGGCCTAGAAACCGGGTTTTTGAGAGAATCTGTGGGTAACAACGAAGTATTTTCGTAAAAAACCCGGTTTCTTTGGTTAGGTGCGTAAGTCCTGTTAGTAAAAAACCCGGTTTCTTCGCTCGCAATGACACATAATATATTATGTTCATCTACACTTAGCAATTACCAATTACCAATTACCAAATATTATGTCCCGTTCTAAAGCCCTGCAATATTATATTTTCAGTCGTTTAATGCTGGCACCATTGATGCTGTGGACTATTACCACAGTAGTATTTTTACTGCTGCGAGCTACCCCCGGCGACCCAGTAGATGCAATTCTGGGGCCGCGAGCTCCGGCCAGTGTGAAAGAAGCTTTGCGATCGCAACTTGGTTTAGGCGACCCCCTGTGGCAGCAATACCTCAACTACATGAAAGACTTACTAAGTTTTAACTTAGGAACCTCGATCACCAGTCGCGGCCAAACCGTGTGGCAAATTATCCAAGATAATTTCCCCGCAACAGTCGAACTAGCAGTATTTAGCATGGCCATAGCCGTAATTGTCGGTGTCACCGTCGGTTCCCTGGCAGCATCCCACCCCAATACCATCCTCGATGCCGGAGGCCGTTTATTTGGCATCATCACTTACTCCATACCCGCTTTTTGGGCAGGTATGGTATTACAATTAATTTTCGCAGTCCAGTTAGGTTGGTTTCCCTTGGGAACCCGATTTCCTGTCACTTTCCCCCCGCCACAAAACCTCACCGGACTATATGCTATTGACAGTATTCTCAGCGGCAATATTAGCCAATTTTTCACAACTTTACACTATTTAGCACTCCCTAGCATGACGCTAGGAATTCTCCTCAGCGGCATTTTCGAGCGAATTGTGCGAGTTAACCTCAAGCAAACTTTGCAAGCGGATTATGTAGAAGCAGCTAGAGCTAGAGGTATTCCCGAATTACGGATTTTATGGGCTCATGCTCTGAAAAATGCCCTAATTCCAGTAATCACAGTTTTAGGATTAACTTTTGCCGCACTTTTAGGCGGTGCAATCTTAACAGAAGTAACATTTTCTTGGCCTGGGTTAGCCAATCGACTCTATCAGGCAATTTCCGATCGAGATTACCCAACAGTACAAGGAATTGTGGTATTTTTTGCGGCAATTGTCGTGGTTGCTAGCATTGTTATCGATCTTTTAAATGCCTATATCGACCCGCGAATTAGGTACTAAAATTTATTGGTAGTACCGCCGTCTTGGTGGCATTCTTTACCGCCAAGATGGCGGCGTTACGAAGGGTGATACGTCAATCTACTTACTTATCCGCTTTGAGAATGAGGACATCTTAATATTTTCTAGGTAATACTAGAAATAACAGATTTAAATTCTTGAGGAAATAGTAATGAAAATATGGCATAGCATGGTGGCTTTATCGGCTGTCTTCACTCCATTTATGGCGGAGGCTGCTTTCAGCCAGCCTTTAAATTCCGAGTTTCCCAGAGTATCAAACCCGGAAGTTTACGTACCGATTTGCTATATCGAAACTACAAATGGCGCAACTCTGGATTTAAGAACCTTGTGCGGCTCCAATTCTGCCAGCACTAGGACTGCTCCCGTGAGTAACAATCGCAATAATTCAGACAATAGAACCAATCCAGGCAATCCCCAAACTAATCCCACGAATAACCCTAATACTCCTAATACTCCTGATACTAGCGAAAGAATAAGTGTCCCTACACCTAATAATCAGGGTAGGAATACAGGTGGCAATCCTAACCCCGGAAATATTGGAAACCCGACATTTGGTAATCCCAATGGCAATCAATCTCCAGGTAATGGAACTAATACCGATGATGGCGTAGACTTTCCCGATAATACTGGGATTAATCTGCCGAGAGTTCCTTCGAGTGCTTTTGGGCCGGGAGGAACTGCACCAACTAGGGATAGTATTAATGGCCCTCAAAATCAGCAGTAATGAAAGTCTGTAGATGATATAGCGGTTTTCATTTGCATAATAACAGGGTAATTGCTCATGGCTAATTGCTAATTCAGAGCAGTAGCTACACATTGAAAACTGCTATACAAAATCCTCAAGGTTGGGATTTAAAAAAAAGTGTAATTCCTATTGGCGTGTTGGCGGTGGAAGTGCCAAGATAAGTTAAGCCAAAACTTTATTGCTAGGAGCGAACAACTCTCATGTCAAACTTAGTTCAGCACTTAGACATCACCGCTCATCCCCGACTAGAGCAATCGTTAGGCTATCAAGGAGACAGCCGTTGGGTAGCTTGGCACTGGGAGCCGGAAATCCAACAGCTTATGTACTCTGATGGCAAAAACTTTGGAACTGGCAAGAATATGGCATGGCAGATTTTCTTGCAACATCGGCTGGTTAATCCTTCTATAAAAGACTATCAGTTAGTCGAAAGCGATCGCAACTGGTTGCTTTTAGACAGACAAAGCCGAAATATCTATGTCGGCGAAGGGAAAGCCGTCCAAAGTTTGCTTGAACAGCCAGAAAGTTTAGCTTTACTCGCCTGTCTCGATGGCAATAACAATCCCATCAAAGAAACTGCTGAATCCGTACAACAGACACTAGGAAAATTTAGAAGTTCAGACACTTTCCGCCATCTGAGCAATTTTATTCCCCTCGGCATTGCAGTGGGTTTAATTGTTGCTTTAGGTGCGGGAACAAAATTATGGGTAGTGCCAACTGTTCAACAACAATTAGCGGAAAAAATTCCTGTCTCGCCAGTTAGTCCAGATGCTAACTGTGGTATCGGCAGTTCTAATGATTTTTCTGCTTATGTGGCTTTTTCGACGGGAGATACTGAGCTTCATGTGATTGGTGTGTATGAAGCACGAGCAGATCATAGTGGTGATAATCATCCTACTGGTACGATCGATGTAAGAGTAGAACGTCAAAATAAGCGCATCATTCTTGCACTTTCAGCTTACGAACCAGTCCGCTGGAATATTATCGCAGAACCAGGGGCGGAAATTGAAAAAATCATCGTCAATGGATACTACGAACAAACTATTTCTGGTGTTGGAGGAATTCCCATCGAACAGTATACCTACAACGGAAATGGAAGTTCCCTCGGCAACTTTACTTACCAATGGGGTTCTCCTTCTGAAAGAATTAATACGCCGTCACTTGTCGATGTCCTCGAACAGCTCAATAACACAAATGTAACTTCTTTTCAGGGATGCTACCGAGGCACAAGTTTTTCGATTAAATGAGGAGTATAGCTAGGGACTAGGGGAAGAAGGGAATAGAATCTATGGTGGCAGGAAATCAGAGTGTGTTAAATGCCTTGGCGGTTGCTATAAAATAGTAGAGTTGGCATGGCCAGCTCTACTGGATTTATCCCTTCCCAAATTTCCCCTTTTATGAAATACTGGCACGAAACGCTGGCAGTAGCGCAGCGCATTTTAACTGAATTATTGCGGCGGCGACGAAGCTTGGTTTTCTGGAGTATTTTTCCAATTTCTGTGTTACTTCTCAACGGATTTATCTTGGCAGAACGTGCTAAGCTCACAACTGCCAAAGCTTTTGAAAGTGCTGCTCCCGCAACTTTGGTAGGTGCGGCGCTATTTTTTAGTTGTTTAGGTGGTAGTGTGGCAACGGTGGTAGCAGAGCGAGAACAACAAACTCTTAAACGTTTGTTTATTTCACCCCTCAGTGGCACGTCTTACTTTCTAGGGATTTTTGTTGCTCACAGTTGTATTGGCATTGGTCAGACACTTTTAGTATATGCGATCGCGGCATTTTTAGGAGCACAATTTCAAGGTTCTATTCCTTTAGGATGTCTGATTATCTTATTAAGCATTATCTCTTATGTTGGCGTTGGCTTCATCCTGGGTACGCAATTTGCACGACGCACTGAAGATGTTAATTCGTTGGTAGCTGCTTTTGGCGTTCCTCTATTAATTTTAGGTGGTGCATTCTTGCCAGCTTCGCTATTTCCCAAAAATCTACTAGAACTTGCTAAATACAATCCGATTTATCACATGAATGAGGCCTTGATAGGTGTCTGGGCAAACGGTAAAGAGTTGTCTGATATTGGGTATCACTTCTGGTTTTTATCTGTATTTGCTGTTTTAATGGTAGGAGGCGGTTGGCTGTCTTATCGGCGGATGTTGAGCGTAGAGAGAAGACTTTAAGGGAGTTTAATTGCCCGTAACGCCGCCCTCTGGGAGGCGTTACGATAATTTGAGGGATAGAAAAAATGCTACAAATTGATAAGTTAAGTAAGTCTTATAGCAATCGTCCAGTTCTTGAAGATTTAACACTCCATATTCCAAATGGAGAAATTTACGGTTTGCTAGGGCCGAATGGTGCTGGCAAAACTACTACTATCAATATTTTATGCAATTTATTGAGAGCGGATAGCGGGAAAATTACAATCAATAATCTCCCTATCTCTGAGGCGACTAAATCTTTAATAGGCGTTGCACCGCAAGAAAATTTGCTTTACAAAAGCCTTAGTTGCGAAGAAAATTTAAATTTTTTTGCTCAAATTTATGGGCTAGATATTAAGCTCCGTCGGTATCAGGTGCGGCAATGTTTAAAAGCCGTAAATTTGATCGACAGGGCAAATAGTCCGGTAGAAACTCTCAGCGGTGGAATGCAGCGAAGATTGAATATTGCTGTGGCTTTGGTACATCAACCTAAGTTGGTAATTTTAGATGAACCGACTACGGGTTTAGATATTGAGGCGCGTTATGAAGTTTGGGATTTAATTATGCGTTTGAAAGCACAAGGAATTACTATCTTATTAACTACTCATTTGTTAGATGAAGCTGAGCGTCTTTGCGAGCGAATTGGAATTCTTAAAAATGGGAAAATTTTGGCTGAGGGCAGTTTGGAAGAGTTGCAAAAATTGATTCCAGCGCAAGAAGTTATAATTGTCAAAACGCAGGAAGAAGAGAAAGCGATCGCGCGTGGTCGAGAATGCGGTTTCACCCCCCGCCGCTACGGTAGTGACTTGGCTTTTTGGTTGCCAGAACCTCTAGAATTAAAGGAGATTTTGTTGCGCTTTGACAGGATTTCTATTGACTCAATTGCGCGTCATCCGGTGCGGTTGGAGCATAT
Organism: Kamptonema animale CS-326; assembly: GCF_028330895.1. Lineage (NCBI taxonomy): Bacteria > Bacillati > Cyanobacteriota > Cyanophyceae > Oscillatoriales > Microcoleaceae > Kamptonema > Kamptonema animale. The sequence continues at coordinate 6,783 of NZ_JAQMUA010000248.1, forward strand.
TTATGTGGAGGTGACGCAACAAGAGGAAAAACTGAGTGTAACGCCGCCCTCTGGGCGGTAATAATACCGCCCAGAGGGCAGCGTTACATCTACAATAGTTTTACCCAGGAAAGCCAAGTTTCCACAGGGCGGAAACCAACAGATGTGTACAACTTCGTTGCATTTGTTAAGCTTTCGGCATCGACGCTGAGTTTAGCCGTATCTGCACCTGCGGCTTTTAAGTGATGCAATCCTGCAAGTAATACTGCTTTTCCTAAACCCATTTGTCGGAAACCGCGCCGCGTACCTAAAAACTCGATCCAGCCGTCGTTACTGCGGTTAAGGGCATTTTCTTCTGCTTTGATTTGGCAGTCGCAGAAAGCGGCAAAAGTACCATCGGGTGCGATCGCTACTAAGTCTAATTCTGGCTGATAACTGGTATCTTTCATCCACTGACGTACAGTTTCAACTGTTAAATCGTGGTGGTTCCAGTGATCGATAAATGACTCGTTGAACATTTCTACCCAAGGTTGAGCGTCTTTTTCGCCTGAGAGGTGAGATAATTTGAATTCTGCTGGAAATTCGGGTGTAGGAATTGCTTCCGATAGCGATCGCGCCATTGTTAAAAAGTAGCGATCGCTCGCGAAACCTTTTTTTTCTAACAAGCGGATTACTAAACTATTATTTTCGCGGGTGTAGGTACGCAATTTAACTGGCAATTTGCGCTCTATTCCTACTTCCTTCAACCGCTTTTCGCTCCAGTTAATTATGTCCTGTTCTAAACCTGCGTCACGCATTGAAGGATGGACATAAAACCAGAGATAACCGTCGATATCAATTTTTGATTCAGGGATATCTAACAGTGCTAAAGCTGTGAGTTTACCCCTAGTTTCCCACAATTGTACGTCGCGGGATTTGTCGAGGTAAGGTGCATTAAGTTTGAGTTTGAGTTCGCAAGCGGTTGCTTCTTCGTCTAATTGTTCGGCGGTTTGGCAAGCGTTTACTAAGTCTGCGATCGCCCGCCAGTCGCTTTCGCCCCTGTAGGAGCGCATGGTTAAAGTAGTCATAAAAAACTTGCAATCCGGTAATTCGGACTGTTCCTCTTAGTGGGTATTGCAAAATACGTACAGCGATTTAGGCTTGTGGTGTTATCGCCAACAAACCTATTAATTCCTAATCAGGCAAATGTTAGATATAGCGGTTTTCAGTTGTATGAGAATGGACTAATTGCTAATTGCTAATTGCTAATTGCTAATTGCTAATCGCTAATTGCTAATTAAAAGCAGTACCTATCCGATTTACAACTGGAATATCCGCATCTTGAGTCAAAATGCTGTCAGGAATTTAGTTATGGAAAAATTGGGAATTTTTAACAGCCGCCTCGGAAGACAGCTATTAGTATTTGAGAATGTTCTTGATAAAGTCACGAAACCTCTTTTTGTCACTGAGGCTTTCATACTTTATCGAATTATGCACTCATAAAAAATTTTTGCCCTTTTGGGGTAGTTTTGTGTGTAATTTGTATGTCAGTATCAGGCTGGATTTACGCCCAATCTTCGTAGATGGCGTTTCAAACTGTCACCAAACCTGCTGTTTAAGTAACGGTGATTTGATTGTAAAGCTGCTCAGAAAAGCTAAGTAAAGAAATTTTTCACCCCCGGTGAAGTCTTTGGTTTTTACTTTTGCTCTGTTTTATATTACATATTTTCTCAGGGATTTTCGCTTCCTCCCCTTGAGTGACCCACTAGGGTGAGGGAGAAATCGAACTTGTTTAAAAGTACCCTAACATTACTATAACAGCAGCCACTTTTTTTGGCAAGTTTTTAGGTTGGGAAGTTATGGGTGGGGTGTGGACTGTGACAGATTGTGGGCCAGTTGCGATCGCACATAACTTTTTTGTGAAATTTTAGAGTTTAAACTTAGACAGGCGTTAGACTGAGGGTTTAATTTCCAATCCCGCAGAATCTCACCTACCACTCCTCAAAACTTCCGCCTGCGTTCCCTCATTCTCAAAAATAAGCTGATGTTAGACAACCTCGATTTGAATTTATCCCTGGATAAAGAAACCTACGATTCTAAGATCGAAGTTTTGATGAAGCAGTTGCGATCGCTGCAAAAAGCCTGCTGGGAAAAAAAATTACCCGTAATTCTCGTGCTCGAAGGTTGGGCCGCTGCGGGGAAAGGTGCCCTCGTCAAAAAAATGGTAGGATACATCGACCCGCGCGGGTTTACAGTTCATCCCATTTGGCCTGCAACAGATGAAGAGCGCAGCTATCCCTTCCTGTGGCGGTTTTGGCAGAAACTTCCCGCTCGCGGACAAATGAGTTTTTTCTATCACAGTTGGTACACCCACGTCTTAGAAGATCGATTATTTGAGCGCGTTTCCGATGCTCAAGTACCAATGGTAATGCGGCAAATTAACGCTTTTGAGCGACAAATGGTAGATGACGGCGCTGCGATCGTCAAATTCTGGATACACCTGAGCAAAAAAGAACTTAAAGGCCGACTCAAAAAATTAGAAAGCGACAAATTGCAAGCATGGCGCGTGCGGCCAGAAGATTGGCATCAAGCCAAAAATTACGACAAATATAGAACCTTTGCCGAAGAAATGGTCGTACAAACCAGCACGGGCCCCGCACCTTGGACATTAGTAGAAGGAGATTGTCAACGCTGGGCCAGAGTCAAAGTTTTAACCCAAATGGCCGCCACAATTACAGAAGCGCTCGATCGCCTCCATCTGCAAAGTCCTCCCCTAGCGGTGACAATTCAAAACCGCCTCGAACCCACAGAACCAGATTTTCTCGCCCAAGTTAATCTTTCTCAAGTATTAACATCTGAAGAATACAAACAAAAACTCCGTCAAGAACAGGTACGTCTAGGCAAATTGCAACAGAGTCTTCATCAACAAAAAATGTCAGTATTAATCTTATTTGAAGGCTGGGATGCTGCCGGAAAAGGAGGAGCAATTAAACGCTTAACTGACATTTTAGACCCTCGGAGTTATGTAGTAAACGCCTTTGCCGCACCGACAGATGAAGAAAAAGCCCATCACTACCTGTGGAGGTTCTGGCGCAAGTTACCAAATGCCGAAAAAATAGCAATTTTTGACCGGAGTTGGTATGGTCGAGTAATGGTTGAGCGCGTTGAAGGATTTGCTACGGAAACCGAATGGCGACGTGCTTATCAAGAGATTAATGAGTTTGAAGAACAATTGACTTCTGCCGGCTGCGTTTTAATTAAATTCTGGCTGCACATCAGCCAAGAAGAGCAATTAAAGCGGTTTACAGATCGCCACGAAAATCCTTTTAAGCAATACAAACTCACCGATGAAGATTGGCGGAATCGAGAGAAGTGGCCGTTCTACGATGTAGCAGTAAATCAAATGATTCAGCGCACGAGTACGCCTGCGGCTCCCTGGACTTTGATACCTGCTAATGACAAATATTCTGCTCGCGTTAATGTAATTGAAACTGTGGTGCAAGCCATTCGGAATGAGTTAAAACGTAGATAATAGCTAGGGGCTAGGGGAAGAAGGGTTTAGAATCTAAGGGTTTCAGCTATGAGCGAGTGTCTTAACAGCCAGGGCAGTTGCTATATAGCATTTTTCAATTGGTAGGTACTACTTTTAATTAACAATTACCAATTGCCGATTATGAATTACCAATTATAGCTTGTAGGGTGGGCGCTCGCCGAAACTATATTAGGAAATCGCGAT
>NZ_JAQMUA010000249.1:0-8697 GCF_028330895.1 Kamptonema animale CS-326
ACTCAGAGGAAGGGACTGGCTATAATACTCTAGTGCTTTCTGTTTTTCTCCCAATTCTGAGTAGACTAAGCCGATATTGTTGAGGGTGCGAGCTTCCCCAATGCGATCGCCTACTGCCCTACTCAGAGGAAGGGACTGGCTATAATACTCTAGTGCTTTCTGTTTTTCTCCCAATTCTGAGTAGACTAAGCCGATGTTGTTGAGGGTGCGAGCTTCGCCACCGCGATCGGCTACTGCCCGACTCAAGCTCAGGGACTGGTTGTAATACTCTAGCGCTTTCTGTTTTTCTCCCAATTCTGAGTAGATTCTGCCAAGAGCCAAGAGGCTAATTGCTTGCCCTCCATTGTTGCCCACTTCTCGATACAGCTTTAATGCTTCTTCAAACTTCGCGATCGCTTGTCTTAAAGATTCCGCCGTCCCTTGCTGGTAGAGTTGATCCCCTTCTGTAAAAGCTCTTTCAGCAGCAGTTGCCGGGTTTCCCTCTCTCTGCTGCGATACCCCTTGACTAAGTTGAATAGCACTGCGTGCAGCCACCCCTGGAAATCCTAGCAGGAGTAGAGTACCTACAGCTATCCCCCAACGCCTCAAAATCCAAAGTATGAGATTCATAACTATTTGCTCAACAAAGACTTTGTTAATCGCCTATCATAGCTGTAAAATCGTTAGAATAAATTAGAAAAAAATGCGCCTAGAAATTCTCTGGAATCAGGTGCTTGAACGTCTCCAGGTACAACTAAGCCGACCTACCTTTGAGACTTGGATTAAAACTGCCAGTGCTGAGCAACTGGAAAATAACTGTTTGATTATCCGCACCCCTAATCCTTTTGCTCGTAATTGGTTGCAGAAATATTACATTAAAACAATTGCTCAAGTAGTCGAAGATATCCTCGGTCATTCCGTTGATATCTACCTGACAACCTTGAACGGAGATGACACTACTAACAATAGTTCAGAACTAATTTGGCCATCTCCCGATCTTCCAGAAAGTCACTCTCACCAACAACCTAAACCTGCGAACTTAAATCCTAAATACATATTTGCCCGTTTTGTTGTCGGTTCAAATAATCGCATGGCTCATGCTGCTTCTCTGGCAGTGGCGGAGTCTCCGGGGCGAGAATTTAACCCGCTATTTCTGTGTGGTGGCGTGGGTTTGGGGAAAACTCACCTGATGCAAGCTATCGGTCATTATCGCCTGGAAATTGACCCCGATGCTAAAATCTTTTATGTCTCAACTGAAAAATTTACTAACGATTTGATCGCCGCAATTCGTAAAGATAGTATGCAAAGTTTCCGCGATCATTACCGAGCCGCAGATGTACTTTTAGTAGATGATATCCAATTTATAGAAGGCAAGGAATACACCCAAGAAGAATTTTTTCACACATTTAATACTTTACACGAAGCAGGTAAACAAATAGTTTTAGCTTCAGACCGTCCGCCTAATCAAATTCCCCGCTTGCAAGAACGCCTTTGTTCCCGGTTTTCAATGGGGTTGATTGCAGATATTCAATTGCCTGATTTAGAGACAAGGATGGCGATTTTACAAAAAAAAGCTGAATATGAAAATATGCGGCTCCCGCGAGATGTAATTGAATATATTGCTTCTAGTTATAAGTCAAATATTCGGGAATTAGAGGGAGCTTTGATTCGGGCTGTGGCTTATCTTTCGATTACGGGTTTGCCGATGACTGTGGAGAATCTGGCCCCGATTTTAAACCCTCAAACTGAGAGATTGGAGGCTTCCCCGGATGCGATCCTGACAGCAGTAGGGGATGTATTTGACCTTTCAGTTGAGGAGTTGAAAGGCAATTCTAGACGCAGAGAAATTAGCCTTGCTCGTCAAGTGGGGATGTATTTGATGCGACAACATACGGATTTGAGTTTACCTAAAATTGGTGAGGTTTTTGGGGGTAAGGATCACACGACGGTGCTTTACAGTTGCGATAAGATTGCTCAATTGCGGAATACTGACCCGAATTTGTCTCAAACTTTACGTCAGTTAGGCGATCGCATTAATGCTGTTAGCCGATCGCAAAATTAACACGACTTACGCACAGGGCTCCAGAAACCGGGTTTTTGAGAGAATCTGTGGATAAGGGCGAAGTATTTGTCAAAAAACCCGGTTTCTTTAGTTGGGTGCGTAAGTCCTGTTAATTTAAGCCATCTATTAATTTAACCCATCTACCGCTACTGTGGAAAAACCTGTGGATAATCTGTGGAAAATTTGACTAAATTTGGGGAAAAATCTACTAGGACTTAGGTATAGCTAGGGACTACGGCGTGTGTTCTGGCCTCGTTGTATCCTGGAAAATAGCGATCGCAGACAGGGAGTTTTGCTAACATTCCCACCCCTGAAGGGGACGCAGGGCTGTTTCATTCTAAATTCTTTGACCTCACCCCCCAAACCACCTAACCGCCTTGACGGTTGCCATATTTGCCATTATGAATACTTCAGTTTCTCTCTGTCAGCCTTGGTCATTTCCCTACTGTCCCACCCCTCCAAACTGGACGCTAAATTGGCGATCGCTTCAAGCAGAGTTTGAGTGGTTGCAGTCTCTTGAAAATTGCCCCCAAGACCCTCAATATCACGCCGAAGGCGATGTTTTAACCCACACTCGCCTGGTTTGCGAGGCACTGATCTCCTTGTCCCAATGGCGAGAACTACCACCCATCCAGCAGTCAGTTGTATTTGCAGCCGCCTTGCTGCACGATGTGGCAAAGCCTGACGCGACAACCATTGAAGCCGATGGCAGCATCACTTCTAAGGGGCACGTCTTACAAGGGGCAAAAATGGCACGGCAGTTGCTTTGGCGTGCCAGAGTACCCTTTGAACAGCGGGAGGCAATAGTTGCTTTAGTGAGGTATGGCAGTTTACCCCTATGGTTTTGGGATAAGCCAAATCCTCAGCGAGCAGCGATCGAAGCCAGCCAACTGATTCGGTGCGACTTACTAGCACTATTAGCAGAAGCGGATGTTCGGGGCCGTGAGTGTAGCGATCGCCCTCAACTTTTAGAACGAATTGAATTTTTCCGGGAATTTTGCCAAGAAAATGACTGCTTCGATCGCCCCCGCCAATTTCCCTCAGATTATAGTCGATTTATCTACTTCCAAAAAGAAGATCGCAATCTCAATTATACAGCATTTGACGATACCCAATTTGAAGTAGTTTTAATGTCAGGATTGCCGGGAGCAGGTAAAGATTATTGGATTCAGGAACACTTACCCGACTGGCCTGTAATTTCCCTAGACGCAATCCGAAAAGTCTTAAAAGTTTCCCCAGAAGACGACCAAGGAGTTGTTGTCAATCAAGCGAAAGCAGCGGCTAAAGAGTATCTGAGAGCTAGAAAATCTTTTGTTTGGAATGCGACGAATACAACTCGGCAAATGCGCTCATCTCTAATTCGATTATTTGCTAATTATCAGGCACGAATTCGCATTGTTTATTTAGAAGTTCCTTGCGAAGAATTGCTGCGGCGGAACCTTTCTCGCTCGGCCAGAGTACCTGAATCTGTGATTTTGAAGTTGAGCGATCGCTTAGATATACCCAATATCACGGAAGCTCACAGAGTAGATTGGGTTGTACAAAGCTAGGAGGAGGCAGGAGGCAGGAGGAAGAGGGAAGAAGGTAGAAGGCAGGAGGATTTAGTTATCTAGGAGAGAAGGTAGAATGTTTATACAGTCAGCTTTTGAGCCATCCCGATCTTATGTTTAATTAGGTGGATTTACTTACCAATTCTCCAAATTATTGAGACAATCTGCATTGTTGAGTTAATTTCAGAAGATGACCTCCTGCCTTCTGCCTCCTGCCTCTACTATTGCATAACTTTGGAGAATTGGTATAACTTCTAACTTACTAAAAAGGGATCGGATCGTAATCAGGGCCCTCACCTTCCTCAGAGGGAATCGGTTCAATTGAGGGAGAAGTTGGAGATTGATACCCTGACGGATTGGATTCCCAATCTTCGGTTCCACTAGAACGATTAGCCGTAGTAGAAACAGGGTTTTGACCTCGATTGCGCGAACCTAGAGATACGACATTACTAGGAGCAGAAACAGGTGCATTTGTAGGAACTTTAGTCGGCTCTGTGTGGGATATATTGGCGGTCGAAAAAGAGGTCATCTCCGCCGATCCCAGACTATAAACTTTCTGAGCTGTTAATTCGGCGCGTTTTTCCTTAAACCCTTCCGGTTTTCGCTCAATCGTGTTCATACTCAGGCGACCTTCAATAATAATCCGATCGCCTTGGTGATAATTGCCATGAATTTCTTGAGCCAAATTTCCCCATCCTACAACCTTCAAAGTTGATGGGGGATCTTCAGGCCGATTACCTGGAAATTGCACAAGCATTTCAGCTATTTGAGTTTGATTGTCAGGGGTGTAGCGGAGTTGCGGTGCTTGAACGATCTCCGCCATCAAAATACAGCTATTCATCAGTTGGTAAGTGGTAATTGGTAATTGGTGATTGGTAATTGGTAATTGGTAATTGTTAGTAGTTGATTGTTAGTTGTTAGTCGTAATTGGTGGTAATTAGAGATTTGCAGTAATTGATAGTATTTGGGCATTGTTATGTTATTAATAATAAAAATGCAACAAATAACAATTAACAACTAACCACTAACAATTAACAACTAACAACTAACTACTAACAATTAACAATTTCTGATTGGCTAACAAAATCGTAAACTAGATTGCGGTACTCCCTCAAACTTTGAGCCACCCAATCGCGGTCATTACTGTTAGCAAAGATATGTACAAGAGGTTCGCTAGCATCCGGTAGAACTAATACCCAATTGTCATCATGGTAACTAAAAATCTTCACTCCATCCACCAATTCTAAATTATCCGGTGAGTGAGATTCTACCAGATAGCGCATCAGCGCTCCCTTCACCGTCCAAGGACAGCGGACACTGTAACTGTCGTGAGTCACATGGGGGAGTTGAGCCTTGATCTGTCCAAGCGATCGCTCTTGAATCGTCATCATCTCAATTACTTTAGCAACACAGAACATCCCATCAAAGCCGGGATGCAGTTGTGGGAAAATAAAACCTATATTGGCACTGCCACCCAAAACCACATTCGGATTTGTGTGAGCCGCCTCCATCAGCGCCGTCGGATTTGCCTTGGTGCGAATCACATTACCGTGATGGCGACGAGCGATCTCTTCCACCGCCGAAGAAGTATGAACAGGTACTACTACCGTACATCTTGGATGAGCAGTTAGCATCAGATGTACCATCAGCGCCGTCAACATTTCTCCTCGAATGGCAATACCAGATTCATCAACTAAAATTAGCTGTTCCCCATTTGCAGATACCTGCACTCCAAAGTTAGCATTGAGAGCCTTGACCACGCGACCGAGTTGATCTAGCAAATGCTCTTTTTCTTCCTCTGGGAGGGATGTCTGCTTCAGACTGGCATTGAGTACCACCGCATCGCAGCCGAACTTAGCTAGGAGTTGGGGTAAAATCGCGCCAGAGACAGCGTAAGCATAGTCAATCACCACCTTAGAATTACTGTAGCGAATTGCTTCAACATTCATCTGCCTTTCAAACCTGCGGCTATAAACATCTAGCGCTTGGTTGAAGTAGACCATATCTCCAATCTCAGGAATTTGTGCCCGCCGCAAATCTTCCTTAAAATAAGCTCCTTCTATTTTTTTCTCAATCGCTTTTGTGATATTGATTCCTTTTGAGTCAAAAAATTCTATTAAAATATTATCAGCTCGATCTGGGGAAAGTCGAACGTGAATCCCTCCCACAATTGATAGTGTGGGTACGACGGCGCGAGTAATCGGAATCGCGCTCGCTTCTAAATTCATCACGTTAATGCCTACAGACATTAAACCTGCAATAAAAGACCTAGAAACCATGCGGGAGATGCTACGTTGATCGCGGGAAACCAACACTGAGGCTCCGGGTTTTAAGGTAGAGCCGTAAGCCGCTCCCAATTTAACTGCAAATTCTGGAGTAATGTCAACGTTGGCTAATCCCTGCACACCTCGCTGTCCGAAGAGATTGCGCTTGGCTTGGTCTCCCCAAATCAAGTTATTATTCAACTGAGCTCCCGATTCTATTTTTTTACTCGGCCACACCCGAACGCTAGGACTGACTTGAGCTTCTTCCCCTACAGTACACAAAGAACCGACTACAGCACCTTCCAAGACGTGAGCGCGGCGATCTACGCGGGTTCCTCGACAAATCACGCAGGCCCGCAGGTGAACGTCTTCGCCAATAATTGCGCCATTCCAGATAATGGGGCGTTTGAGGTTGGCATCAGCACCGACAGTTACGTTGTCTCCAATTGCGGTGCCGGCGGCAATTTTGACTCTGGGCCCGATGCGGCAGTTATTACCAACGATCGCAGGTGTCTCTATAATCGCTGTTTCGTCAATAAAAGTGTTTTGACCTACCCAAAGTCCCGGCTTTTGTTCGTAATAAGGAAATTCTAGTTTCACCTTTCCGCGCAGTGCGTCATACTGAGCTTCCCGGTAAATATCGAGTTGACCAATATCGCACCAGTAACCAGAGGCGATGTAGCCGTACATCGGCTCGTTTTTTTCTAGCAGCAATGGGAATAAGTCTTTCGAGAAGTCGCTTTCTGCATTAGCTGGCAGGTAATCCAAAACTTCGGGTTCTAAGATATAAGCGCCTGTGTTGACTGTATCTGAGAAAACTTCGCTAGTGGAGGGTTTTTCTAGGAACCTGCGGATGCGATAGTTTTCATCGGTAATTACCACACCGAATTCCATCGGGTCAGGAACGCGAGTTAAAATCAGGGTAGCTTTTGATTTCATGCTGCGGTGAAAGTTCAGAGCTGCCGTTAAGTCAAAGTCTGTGATGCTGTCGCCGCTAATTACCAAGAAAGTGCGATCGAGAAGTTCAGCAATATTTTTAACACAACCAGCGGTGCCGAGGGGTTGGTCTTCCTCAACGGCATAAGTCATCTGTACGCCAAAGTCACTACCATCTGAAAAGTGATCGCGCATCACGTCAGGGAGGTAGTGCAGCGTCGCAATAATTTCTGTAATGTGATGCCGCCGTAGCAAATTGACGATATGTTCAGCAATGGGGCGGTTGACAATGGGTACCATCGGTTTTGGTAGATCGCACGTCAGCGGTCTAAGCCGTGTTCCCGATCCTCCGGCCATCAGCACTGCTCGCATAAGTCCTCCTTGCAAAGTTAAGGGTTTCAGGTCATTGTCTAGTAGGAATTCTTGCCTGATCGAACTTATCAGCCTTTAGCTATAAGCCTTCAGCTTGATGATCTGCGAGTTTCAAAAATCTAGTGTAGCGATTTGTCCCTGCTCAAGTTCGATCGCCTGATTGCGGAAGTGATTGAAGGAATCAAGCTTTTTTGAGCTTGTTATTTTTTAGTCTTTGGCGATCGCTTTCTTTAGTAAGGTGCAACCCTTACTAGCAAATATAAGCTAAGACTGGTGACAAATGTTACATTACATTATTATAGGCTGTAGAGGGGAAAAAAAGTTATAAGTGAACTGTTAAGTCCTCAAGAAATTTGTAGGCAAGCCGAGGGCGCTGTTGGCTAGAATTGACAAGGGTAGCGCGATGAAGAAGTTTATCCAATCCGATCGGTTATTTAGGGGTTTAGTTGATGAGTACGTTAATTAGCTTGGCGTTGCTAGTCATTTACGGCGGCGGTATGTGGAAGTTCTGGCAGGGGTTTGAGCGGACACCCTTCGACAGGAGCTTTTCAAATCGGCTCAAGCTGTCGTTGCTGTGGCCAGCTTTAATTTTCAATAAATCCTATCGTCAGAACTTTACGAAGGCTCTCAAGGGTTCTCCTAAAAGGTATTGATTGATGTCTAAAAAGCTTGACCGTGCTAGTACAAGTCCACAATCAGAAGGCGATCGCTCTTGGTTTTCTAGTGGCCATCCTGAAAGTTGGCAGGCTCTACTTTCTCAAGTCTCCTCTCGTTTCGATCGCGAATATCGAGGAGAAAATTTCGCTCTACCCGAAGAAGTGGAGGCGATGCCAATTTTTCGGGACTTGGCAGCAGGTACTCTGTTAGCTAAGGTGGCTTCTCCTTTTTGGGAAATTGCCAAACCCCAGAAAAATCAGCGCTGTTTGGATATTGGCTGTGGGGTCAGCTTTTTGGTTTATCCTTGGCGAGACTGGGAAGCCTTTTTTTACGGACAAGATAGCAGCACTGTAGCGCGAGATGCCTTAAATGCTCGCGGGCCCCAGCTAAATTCTAAGCTGTTTAAAGGCGTGCAGTTGGGGCCAGCTCACCGTTTGAATTACGAAGAAAATCAGTTCGATTTGTGCTTCGCAACGGGGTTTAGCTGTTATTTTCCCTTGGATTACTGGGAGGTGGTAATGGGGGAAGTCAAGCGAGTTTTGAAACCGGAAGGTTATTTTGTCTTTGATATCCTTAATCCTGATGCGCCTTTGGCAGAGGATTGGGCAATTTTGGAAACTTATCGAGGAGCTGAGGTATTTTTAGAAGCGATCGCTGACTGGGAAAAATTGATTAAATCTACTGGTGCGAAGGTAGTTAAAAAGAGAAACGGCGAGTTATTTAACCTCTATAAAGTGCAATTTTGAAAAGATATAAATGTTAACAGTTAACTGTTAACTGTTAACTGTTAACTGTTAACTGTTAATAACTTATAGTTTTTTTATCTTTACCAACCTCAAATTAATCAGGACTTATGCACGCCTCACGTAACGCCCCC
>NZ_JAQMUA010000250.1:0-70722 GCF_028330895.1 Kamptonema animale CS-326
ATCGCAGAGACTAGGCGATTGCTTCGCGGAGCTCGCAACTGCGCTGCGCTTGGCTCGCAATGACAATAAAGGGGGTAGTAAAGCCGGATTTGGTATAATTAGCCATTAGCCATTAGCTATTACCAATTACCAATTACCAATTACCCTGTTCTGATGGAAATTAAAATTACTATAGCTGCATTTGTTAATGTTGTTCTGTTTCTAATTGCAATTGGGCTTTTACTTCCGATTGCAGTTCTTTTTCTAGAATGCAGTGCAGCCTTTTTGCGGAGCTTCCGCAAAACAGCAGAGACTGCAATTGTGCGTCCTCCTGTAGCGGTTTTAGTTCCTGCTCACAATGAAGCTATCGGAATTGGTGCCACTCTTTCGGCATTATTGCCACAGTTAACAACTCAAGATCGCCTGATAGTAATTGCGGATAATTGTACTGACGGAACAGCCCAGATCGCACGCAGTTTCGGTGCAACTGCAATCGAACGCTGCGATCTCGATCGCTTAGGAAAGGGATATGCTTTAGACTATGGACTGCGGTTTCTGGAAGCCGATCCGCCGACAGTGGTTGTCATCGTTGATGCAGACTGTATTTGCCAACAGGATACAATCGAGCGACTGGTTAGTGTTGCAGTTACTTCATCACAACCAGTTCAGGCAATTTATTTGATGGAAAAACCGCCCTTACCAAGTCCGAAAGATTCAATTTCTGCCTTAGCTTTTACGGTTAAGAATTTAGTCCGGCCGAGTGGATTAGCTCAGTTAGGCTTCCCCTGTTTGTTAACAGGTACGGGGATGGCTTTTCCCTGGTCAGTAATTCAGGAAATTTCCCTGGCTAGCGGTAATATTGTGGAAGATATGCAGCTTAGTGTCGATTTAGCGATCGCGGGACATACGACTATATTTTGCCCAGAGGCAAAAGTAATAGGTTGTCTCCCCCAGCAGCAGCAAGCAGCAACAAGCCAAAGGACTAGGTGGGAACACGGACACTTACAGACTTTGCTTACTCAAACTCCGAGACTGCTAAAAGCTGCGATCGCTCAAAGGCGCTTTGACTTATTCGCGATCGCTCTCGACTTATCCGTACCTCCCCTCTCCCTCTTAGTAGCGATTTGGGTTACAGCTTTGGGTGGAGCGTTATTAGCCGCAATGCTAGGAGCCTCTTGGCTTCCCGCCCTGATATTAGCAATCGAAGGACTTTTGATTTTAATTTCGATTGTCGCAGCTTGGGCTAAGTTTGCACGTAATGATATCTCAGCGAGAACTCTTTTAGCTGTACCTTTTTACATTCTTTGGAAAATCCCTCTTTATCTGAGTTTTCTGGTGCAGCGTCAGACAAAGTGGATTCGCACAGAGCGAGATGCAAGCTAGCCGCGTCTTCCCCTAGTCCCTAGCTATATGTTTGAGAAACGAGAGATCCACAGTACCAAAATTAACAACTAAAGCTACATTGAGATTTTCCAGAGATTTGACCAACCACCGCATATCATCTAGAGCTTTACCTTCATAGTGATTAAACAAAATAGAAAATCTCTTTTCTAACTCAGGTTTAACTTTGCGCGAAAGCAACGCAATTTTGAGCAAAAGGCTTGTTGCTCTCACGGGGCCCAGGTTAGAAACCAGATCGTAAAATACATAGTGGTTGGGACGTTCAGGGCTTTCTACTACTAGAAAGTCGAACAGATAGCGGCAAGTCTCAATTAGTAATAAGTTATTCAGCTTCTCAGAATCGCTCTCAGGAAAAGTGCTTTTTAGCTGCTTATATAAACGGTCATTAAATTGGCGTTTCCCGTAAGTAGGCTTAATAGAAGATATCAAATACTCATATAAATCTTCCTTAAAAGCTGCGTAGGATTGAGTCTTTCTCGTGCGGACGAGGAAAAACTGAGCTGATTCTCGGTAAGTCTGAGAACCTTCAACTTTTCCTGCAAATTCCTTGACAGCAAAGTTCAGTTCAGCATCGGTCAAAAGGGTAGGGTTCAACACTGACTGCATTTGGCTAGCTGTATTTTGCGATTGCCTGACTAAATAAGTTAAATATTGGGACAACTCCATTTCAAATTGCCACTGTTTTTGAGATTGAATGTGTCGGATAGTTTGCTGATCTTCGTAAGAGCTATCTCTACTTAGCAAACAATGACTGTACAAATAGGGATAGCGATAAATTAATTGACCTACAGAAGAATTAATCTCTGGTTTATTTACCTCTGCGTCGGGGTCTACTACTTTAACTAACCGCTCTAGAGCTAGATATTCTTCACTTTTTGTAAATAATTTTACCTGTTCTTGTAAGCGTTTAACTATATAAAATTCTACCCCATTGCGGGGTATATTATTCTTAAATAAAGCTATTAAATCTGCAATCGCTACTTTATTTCGGGCGTGCAATTGCCAGCGGTTAATTAGGATGTGGCAGCAGCGGTAAAGGATATATTTAAACTGTAGATCCTCGCGTTTCACAGAAATAATACTATATAAAGCTGCTTCTACTTTCCGATCGGGATATCCTCTGCCGTCTATAAACAACTTGCGAAAGCGCTCTATTATTTCCGGTGGCGACTCTGTTTGTACGCAGTAAACTAGATGATCGTACAACATTTGCTCATCGCTAGAACCAGATTCGGATTCATACAAACTTGGAGCCATAATCGGCTTAAATTCTCTCGGTGGCTCAAGTTGTGTCGGTTCTTCAACAATTTCTGTGGGGATTACATCTCCGCTACTTTCGGAGATTTCAGAATCAATAAATTGACCCATTGAAACGTCATCATTAGGAGAATTATCTTGAGGTTTTGCTGCCACATTTTGACTGGAGATCAAAAACTTATAGTGTTCTCCACTTAATTTTTTATCTGCTGTCCAGACTAAGGCCTTCTGTAATTCTTGCCCTCTCAAGAGCCGCGAATCATCCACACAGTCTGAAGCTAACCACCCTACAAATGCTTCCCGATAGGGAGCTAGGTTTTCCAGTTCTTTTTCAACCCAGTTAGAATTAAAAACAGACTCATAAATGGGATTATAAACTTTTAATTTATTCTGATGCTTAACTACTAATCCTGACAGGCGCAATTCTATTTGTTCGGGAGAGTCATCAGCAACTACCCCCCCTTGCCCCCCCTTACTAAGGGGGGGTATATTGAGCCCCCCCTTAGTAAGGGGGGGTTGGGGGGGTAGCAAAACTTGCTGGTATAAAACCAGTAGCCGACAAGTATTATGGCGACTCCGCAAAATGCGATCGCGAATTGTCTTTAAATGTTCTGGTTCATCTTGTGCTTCCCAGTTGTTAATAATACGCTCTTTTACCAAGTCCTCAATGTATTGTGCTTCACCACCTTTGGGAATAAATGATGAAGAGGCTAGTACAAATTTGCAAAGTTTTTGGGTGAGAAATGGTTTCCCGCCTGTCCAAGTTAATATTTCTTTAAGCACTATTCGTGGCTGAAAGGCTTTCAGAGCTAATCCTTTGGTTAAGGCCAGACTTTCCTCTAGTTGAAAACCACTTAAGTGTATTGCTCGACCAATATTAAAAGGGGTACGGTTTTTGTCTTGAATTAATTCAGATGGAGTAGCTACTCCCAAGAGAGCGAAGGTCAGACGATTATATTCCGGCTGATCTGCTCGCTGATTGTAGCAAGCGCGAATCAAAGCAAAAAAATCGTCTACATTAAAGTTTAAACTGAGTATACTGTCGATTTCATCTATAAAAATTACCAGATTTTTAGTAATTTCTGTGAGTAATACTTTGCGAATGAATACATCTAATCGCTTGACGGGAGCAAGCATTTCATGGTCGCTCCACCAGCTCACGACATCAAATCGATCTAATAGATTAAAACTACTGGCGATGCTGTAGATTAGTCCTGCATACCACTGTTCAGGCTTGATGTCTTGACAGCCAATTGTGGTCAAGTCAATTGAGGCACAAACAAGACCTGAATCTTGCAGCCTTTTCATAGTTTGCACCCGCAAACTAGATTTGCCCATTTGTCGGGAATTGAGGACATAGCAGAATTGTCCAGCCTTTAGGCCTTCGTAGAGTTCATCATCTGCTTGTCGCCTTACATAAGTAGGAGCGTCTATTGGTAGACTTCCCCCGACTTGATATTGATAGGTTAAGTTTAGTTCTGTCTTCATCGATTGAGTCTCTAAAAAACTCCCGTATCATTTCCCCAAGTTTTTGTCAAGGTATGTTTAGTTTGATGAAGGGCGATGCCTGCGGACTTCGGCGTGAGCGCTCAGTCGAACGCTGGCGTAGCTGCGGCGCGGCAGCTAAATTTTTTTATGTAATGCCCGCTCTGTACAGTTCTTTTACCGCCCAGAGAGCGGGGTTACAAACAATAAACAAAGTAATAAACTAAGTATAGTTAAACTGTTCGACTTTAGCTGTAATATTGTAAACATCAAACCCACAATACTTCAGTTTGGTAACAATATTCGCTCGGTGTACTAAAAGCAGCCAATAAAAAACCTCAGCAAGTTGCTGAGGGCAGCGAGTATGCGAAAAATCGTTAATGACTGCGTTCTTCAATTTACGTAGGATTGCATGGCTCCCTATGTTTTTTGAAGATACACCCTGATATATTAACTACCCGATGGATTAACACCCTGATGGTTTAACTCCCTGATAGATGACCGCCCTGATGGCTTTCACTCCACTACCCAAAAAAGCAGGGTGGGTGGAAGATCGTGGACACTACTAACACTTCACTTCCGGCTTTTCTGGTCGCTCAGGTGTGCCTGTCTGGATTAATTATTGCAGACAGCATTTCCTGGATACAAGAGGTCTATTGCACAGACCCACTTTACCCGACCGACCTGCCAAAAAGTGATTTGTTAGGTTCATCAGGGTCATCATCATGAAAAAGAGTATCTTAGTTTTAGGGTTCATAGCCTCCGCAGGCTTCTCCTTTTTCACTTTCCCTAGCCTCCGAGCATCTGCATCCGAGCCATCAGCGAGCGTCACGACTGTACAGAAGAGTTGGACTCAGGTCAACTACACTGGAACGAATGAGGACGGCGATAAAGAGGACGTAAAGACAGGTAAAAAAGGGAAATAGTTCCTGCTCTCCTGCGTTCTGACAACCGCCTCAATCGGTCGAAGGGTACAACTCCTGCCCATTCAAAAAGTGATGCAGAGCCGCACCCTGCGTTCGTGAAGGGGATGAGAGGATAGGATAATGGGATGGACGAGAAAATTTATTAACAGGGCTAGTTTGGGGACGTTTCTACATCCCTTGCTCCCTCCATCCCCACCCTCCTACCTTTTTGGCCTCTGAAGTTCCTGACCTTCTTTTATGCCCCAATCGTAATTCCTCCAAAAACTCCAATGGAAAACTCTCTCATCACTACCCGCAGACAGCGGAACTCGACAAAAACCCAGGAAAGGCGGCAGGCGACACCGAAAGAAAAAAAGTTAATTCACCTGTTGGCGAATCTGGGATGTAGTTTGGTTCGCTATGACTACAAGCACTCAACTACCAAAGGAGTGATTCCGCCCGATGAACGGAAGCATTTAGCTGAGTGGCACTATCTCCGACTTCAGCAAATTCGCAGGGTTGAGCGCAGTTTAGAACCTGTAGCCACTCTCAAGCGCGTTTACTACAAGAGCATTCTCAGCCCTAGAGACCTCAAGTCGCTGAAACTGCTTTGGGTTGATGAGGAGGGCAAAAATAGGGTTAAGCGCGTCGATCCAGATTTGGATGTGGTGCTTACGGAAGCTCTCGATCGCGGAGATACTTTGAAGCAAATTTTTCACACTATTGAAGCAAAAGAACGCCTTTTTTCGCCGACTCCCGCTGGCGGCCCAGTGCCTTTTTGGGTGCAAGAATGGGAAAGTTCAGGCTACGATATAAACTTTTTCCCTCCTTCATTCCCTGCATGGGCTTCTATTGTTGATGATTAAGCTAATAGTTAACTGTTAACTGTTAACTGTTAACTGTTAACTGTTAATTCTTGCGAAGATAGGGGATGTTAATGATGTTTGGCGTAAGCAATTAGCAATTAGCCATTAGCAATTAGCCATTAGCAATTAGCCATTAGCAATTAGCAGTTACCGCTGCCGCACTGGCATTTCAATTACAAAATCTGCGCCGTTTCCAGGTGTAGAAATGCAGGTAATTTGACCGCCGTGCTGCTCGACTACGATTGAATGAGCGATTGACAGTCCTAGTCCAGTTCCCTTACCTACGGGTTTAGTGGTAAAGAAGGGGTCAAAGAGTTTTTGGCAAACAGATTCTGGTATGCCTGGCCCATTGTCAGCAATCGATATTCCTACGCGATCGCGCTCTGCAAGATAAGTACGAATGGTGATAGTAGGAGTGCGATCGCCTGCAATCGCTGCTTCTCTTTTACTCTGCTCTTCTAAAGCATCGATCGCATTCGCCAAAATATTCATCACTACCTGATTCAACTGACCGCCGCAGCATTCTACTTTGGGCAGTTTGGCGTAATTTTTAACTACCATTATTTGCGAAGTGCTGCCTTGAAAGTTCAGGCGGCTTTGCAAAATTAGCAGCGTACTCTCGATGCCTTCATGGATGTTAACCAACTTCATCTCTGCTTCGTCTAGGCGAGAGAAAGTCCGTAGGGATTTGACAATTTCTCTGATCCTTTCTGCTCCCACTTTCATGGAATTAAAAAGTTTGGGTAAATCGGTAGAAATATATTCCAAATCTATATTCTGTATTTTTTCCGATATTTCTGCGGTTGTTTCTGGATATTGGTGCTGATAGAGGTGAACCAGTTCCAACAGCTCAAAACTGTAATCTTTGGCAGGACTGAGATTGCCGTAAATAAAGTTGACAGGGTTATTAATTTCGTGAGCTACACCAGCAACTAACTGCCCCAAACTCACCATTTTTTCGTTTTGAATTAACTGAGATTGAGTGTTTTTCAACTTCTGCATAGCAACTTCTAGCTGCACGGCTTTTGAGCGCTCTCGTGCTTCCGAATCTCGCAAGGCTGCAAGAGCTTGTTTGCGCTCGGCAATTTCAGTTTGCGCCTGTTCAAACAGTGTTGATTGCTGGATCGCGATCGCTAATTGCCAGCTAATTTGTTTGAGACATTCGATCTCAGGTTCTTGCCATACACGGGGGCCACTACACTGATGGGCAATCAGTAAACCCCACAGCTTTTGACCTTGCAAAATAGGAGCCACTAAATTAGCTCTAACCTGCAAGCTAGCAAGTAAATCCACATAACATTTATTGCGATCGCTATTGAGAATGTCGCAGTTTACATTAACCAGACCTTCTAGGTAGAGTGGGATATATTGTTCGATAAAGCAGTTATCTTGAATATCAAGACCTAAGATCGGCATATATCCTGACTGCACTGATTCCACCACGACTACTCCCGTCCAGTCGGGGTGAAAGCGGTAAATTACTGTACGCTCAGTTTGCAAAAATTGCCGCACTTGTTCTACAGTAGTCTTCAGGATTTCCTCTAAGTTGAGAGAGGAGCGCATTCGCTCTAAAATTGTCCCTACTAGCCTTTCCCGCTTTAATTGCTGCTGTAAGGCAAATTCGGCCTGTTTGCGGTCAGTAATATCCATTGCTGTCCCGAATAGCCGCACGACCTGACCGGATTCATTTTTAAATGCTTTTCCCTTACTATTAATATGCCTGATTTCTCCGTCGAGGCGATAGATGCGGTGGTCTAAATCATAAGAGATACCTTCAGTTATTGCTCTTTCAACTAATTGTTGAAATTCGGTTCTGTCTTCTGGATAAATTTGTTCTAAAAGTTGGGCCCAAGTTGGTGTTTGCCCTAGCTTGTGCCCGTAAATTCGGAAGACCTCCTCAGACAAACTAATTGTTCCCGCTGCGATTTCAAATTCCCAATTGCCGATGTGGGCAATTCTCTGAGCTTGCTGCAACTCTTGCGCTAATTGAAAGGCAGCTTCTTCTGCTGCTTTGCGATCGCTAATGTCTTTGTGCGTACCCGACATCCGCAGGGGTGAACCCCACTGATCGCGCTCTACCACTTTACCCCCAGCTAAAATCCATTTCCAAGGGCCTGCTTTACTCAGCATCCGAAATTCAATTTCATAGGCGGTAGTGCGACCTTCCACATAAGCTTTTAAAGCCGCTCTCACTTTCGGTAAATCTTCAGGGTGTATGAGATTTTCCCAGGCTTGATAATTGTTTTCAACCTCATCTATTTCATAGCCCAACATTTTCTTCCACTGGGGATCGAAATAAGTTTCTGCCGTCGCTATATTCCAATCCCATAACCCCAAAGCGCTACCCTCTATTGCTAACTGCAACCGCTGTTCGCTGATCCGCAAGGCAGACTCTTTTTGTTTGAGTTCAGTGATGTCGGCAATAACTGCTATCATCCCTACTTTATTGCCTGCATTGTCTACTATACAATCAGCTCGTAATTGAGTTTGTACAATCTCACCCTGCTTAGTTTTGAGTTCAACTTCGCCGCTCCAAGAACAGCCTTTACGAAGGCTTTTAAATATCTCTCTCAATACGCTTGATTTAGCGTGAATTAAGGCTGGCCCCCCAGCTTCATTTAGTTCCTCAACGGTGTAACCATAGCGGTGAATAAAGGCTTGGTTGTGGTAAATTGAGTTGCCGTCCAAGTCAGCGATCGCAACTGCATCGCTAGCGCTTTCTACAGCAGCTCTAACTTGCAGTAGAGCAAGTTCTGCCTGTTTGCCAGGAGTGATGTCAAAAATGAGTCCATCTAGCCACAAAATCTCGCCATTTTGAGATAATTTTGCCCTGCCTTTTTCAGCAATCCACCGCACTGAACCGTTACAATGAATAATTCGGTATTCCAAATTATAGGACTCTCTGGCTGCCCTTGCCACTGCAACTTCACGACTGACCATTTCTCTATCGTCAGGATGAATAATGCTGGCAAAACTTAAGCGGTGATTTTGAATGAAATCGACCGCTGGATAACCACTAATTGCCTCAATTTCATCACTGATAAATTCCATTGTCCAATCCGCGTCGCATAAGCCTCGATAAATTGCGCCGGGAAGGTTTTCTACCAGAGAGCGAAATCTTTCCTCACTCTCGCGCAAAGCTACTTCTGTTTGTTTGCGCTGAATGTGAACGCCTAACTGAGTCGCCGCCGCATTTACGAGTTCAACTAAACGTGATTCTTTTGTTGTTTGAGTTTTCTTAAAGAAAACCAAAACTGCTAATACCTCAGAACTACTACAAATTGGCACACCAAAGCTGGTTTTTAATCCCATTCCCAGGGCAATTTGCGTCCTCAGAAAAACCGGTTCTTTAACCTCAGAAACATCTTCTATCCATTCGGACTCGCCAGACAACCAAATTCGCCCTGGTAGTCCAACTCCAGGCGCAAATGTTAAATTTCGACTTTGGTATCCGAATTCATCTAAATTTTTATCGCTAGCATACCAAATTTCGCTGTATTCTAAAACTTTACCGTTAGTATCAGGAATCCATGCTTCCCCAAAATTCCAGCCAATTGTCCTGCACAATAACCGCAGGACATCTGCTAAGGCACTTTGAAAGTCTTCAGATTGACTAATTGCTTGAGTTGCTGTTAGCAACAAGCGAATTTCTTCTTCGGCTTGTTTGCGTTCTGTAATATCAGTTGCCGTTCCTAAAATCTGGGTGAGTTGACCTTCTGAGTTCCTAGAAAAGGCAGTATCTCTGCTAATTAACCAGCGCCAAGAGCCATCTTTGTGTCGCATCCGATATTCGATTTCAAAGATCTCGCCATCGAGTCCATTTTCTATTTGTTGCCAATATTCAGGAATAATAGCAAAATCTTCAGGGTGGATCGTTGTTTGTAATATTGGCTTTCCCCTTTCTGCAACTTCTTCTAATGTATAACCCATAAGTTCGCCTAGACAGCAATTCGCATAGATATTCCGGTTTTCGCGGATGTCATAAACGTACAGAATATTGGGGCTGGAACTGGCTATTTTTTCAATGAAACGTTGGCTTTCTTCTAGTTTGGCTTGCTGCTGTTTGTAGCTAGTAACATCTCTAATTGTGCCGACCAGCATTTTACTACCATCTGTATTTTTAAAGATAGTTTTCTTGGTGGAAATCACCCTTTCTGTGCCATCCACACCGATCAATATTTCCTCATTTTCTTCAGCACTACCCGCTGTAAATACTTGGTCATCTTTGCCCCAAGCAAGATCGGCTTTTTCTGGGGTAAAGATATCATAGTCTGATTTGCATAAGAGTTCTTCGCGGGGCTTGCCTAATAACTGACAAAAAGCGTTATTAAAGACGATTAAGCGGCGATCCTCGTCTTTAACAAATATGGGGTCAGCAATTGCATTCAGAGTATGTTTGAGGAAGTCTTGGGATGCCTGCAATTGCTCTTGGGCTAATATTTGGTGAGTAATATCGTTCAGGGTACCCGCAGTACCGGAGATAGTGCCATTGGGGGCAAAGGTTAGACGCGCTTGCACTTCAATCCAGCGAAATTTTTCTTCTTTAGTTAGGTAGCGAATTTTATAGCGACAGGCTTCTTTTTGGCCTTCAACTAATGGTTGTAAATACTCTATATTCCTTTGCCTATCTTCAGGATAAATATAGTTTAAAAATGGAGTACCCAAACTTTCGGGTATCCCAAATCCTGTAATTTCTGTCCAAGCGGCATTCAAAAATACCCAATTGC
Source organism: Kamptonema animale CS-326 (assembly GCF_028330895.1). NCBI lineage: Bacteria > Bacillati > Cyanobacteriota > Cyanophyceae > Oscillatoriales > Microcoleaceae > Kamptonema > Kamptonema animale. Next base: position 10,621 of record NZ_JAQMUA010000250.1, read on the forward strand.
CGGCGGTATCTACTTGGAAAATTACTTCTTTGATATTATCTACTAGAGAGCGATATTTTTCTTCGTTTTGCCGCCAAACTGCTTGTCTATTCTGACGGGAAATCGCGTTGCGTAAGGAACGCATCAGCAGTTTACTGTTAACTTCTCTTTTTACCAGATATTCCTGAGCTCCAGCTTGAATTGACTGGGTAGCTACTTCTTCATCGCTGTTGGCTGTGAGTACAATAATCGGAATATTTAAACCATATTCTTGCAGTCTAGCAACTGTCTGAAATCCTTTGCTATCAGGAAGTGAAAGGTCTAGTAATATTGCGTCAAAAGTTTCGTGGCGCAAATGTTCTAGAGCTTGACTGAGCCGAACTACTGAAGTCAACAAAAGTGATTGTGTACTCCTATTTTCTAATAGTAATTCTTGAATCAGTTCAGCATCATCTGCGTTATCTTCGACTAGGAGAACTTTTAAGGATGTGTGGGTGGAAGTCGGTTTAAGAGCTGATGTCATGGGTGCAAGTTACCAAGAAAAATCTCAAAATCTGCGATCGCTACAGTTAGCTTGCCTGCTGTAATTAATACTAAGTTGCATTCAAATTGGCTATCACATTTTGCACCCTCATCACTAAGCCGCTAATTTTGACTGGAATTTAGAGGGGCAAAAGCAGTGCACTTGTCAAAACTTATCTCTATTATATCAAAAAAAATCTCAATGTAAACTATACCTCTTACCAAAATATTTTAGAGGTTGGGCACAGCCTGCCGTTAGCTTAATATTTGACCAGCAAATTTTAAATTTTATCAATAATGGACTTCGGCAGAATTACGGTAAAGATACTGCCCTTACCAAGCTCAGATTTAATTGTAATTTCGCCTTGGAAAGGTTTTAAAAGTTCTAGACACGTATAAAGCCCTAATCCTGTTCCTGTAGGTGCTCCCTCTTTTTCTTCCTCGCCTTTAGCTGGTTTGGATGTGTAGAAAAAGTCAAACACATTTGGCAGGTGTTCTGGTGCTATACCGCAGCCAGAATCTTCTATATCCATGTAGATCCTATCTTCATCTTGTCTGGTAATAATAGTCAAGTTTTGGTTTTTCATGTTCCACATAGCATGGAGTGCATTATCTATTAAATTGTGGAATACCTGGGAAAAATAAGAATAAATTAAAGGCAAGCTGGGAAGGCTGGGATCAAATAAATATTTTTTATTAACCTTGTGCTTAAAATGTAAATTTGACTCTAAAAGTTGCAGTTCTCGCTGCAATAAATCATTCAAATTCACAGGCTGCAACTCTCCCTTTTGATCTTTAATACTTTTGAACATTAAAGTTTCCATGATTTCATTAATTGCAGCTACTGAACGATTAATATATTTGCTATAGTTAAAAAGTGACTTGTCATCCAATTGTGCCGCCTTAGCTTCAATCAAATCAACGCTAGTCTGGATGATTTGTAATGGGCTTCTCAAGTTGTGTACCATTCCTTGGGTTAATCGCCCGACGATCGCAGTTTTTTGCTGCTCTATTAGCTGTTTGGTTTTTTGTTCTACTAGCTTTTCTAGATTACCGTTAAGTGCAGCGAGTTGTTCATTCTTCTCTTGGAGTTTTTTTTGCAATTTGCAGATAGTCAAATGGGTTTGAATGCGGCTCAATACTTCTTCATGCTGAAACGGCTTAGTAATGTAATCAACAGCTCCCGCTTGAAAACCCCTGACTTTATTTACTGTATCAGAAAGGGCAGTCATAAAAATCACTGGAATGTCTTTGGTAGCTGGAATTGCTTTCAGCCGAATGCAAGTTTCAAACCCGTCAATTCCTGGCATCATTACATCTAAAAGTATCAAGTCTGGTCGAATATATTCAAGTTGCTCGATCGCACTTTCACCATCGAGTGCTACTAATACTTTAAAGTTGCAACTCCTTAAAAAGTCGAAAAGTACATCGAGATTAGTTTGATTATCATCAACGATAAGAATGATACTTCTTTCTGAATTTTTGATGTTCATATTTTTAGATTAACTTCAGTTTTATAAGTCGATAATTAACAGCAGATTCCAGGTTGATTAATTCCAGTAACAGTAGTTTGTAAACCAGTTTCGTAGGTGCTATAGGATTTATAGTTTACTCTATTCACGCCACATCTACTATATGATAAAGATTTATTTAACGCTGCCCTAGCTGGCTAATAAACCGCTCAGAGGGCGATCTTACAATTGTGTAAGGCATATACTTATCAGTCTACTTCAGATATTGCTTTAAAAATTCTCGGATTTGTTTGAGCTGAAACCCTTTAGCAAGTTGGCGCAAATGGGTGACAAATGGAACTAATTGTGGGTCAACTATTTCCAGTCTGCTAATTTCCTCCAAAATAGCTTCGATGTCGCCAATCGCGACCAGTTTAAGCAATGCAGAAATTGACTCAGAGTCAGGAATATGGAGGAAAGGAGGATAGTTAAGAGATTTTTTTGATTCCCCTTTTCTCCTAATTCTTTCTTCCAGATCTTCATAAATCCATTCTAAATCCAAATGTATCCGTAGCCGTTCTAAAAGTTGTGATGCTTCGACAGGTTTGCGGAGAAATTGATCGCAGCCTGCGATTAGACTTTCTTCTTGAGTATTATGAAAAACGCTAGCACTCAGGGCAAGCAAAACTACATTTTTTAGTTCTGGTATCATCCGCAGACACCTGGTGGCTTCAAAGCCGTCCATAACTGGCATTAGCAAGTCCATTAAGATGACGTTTGGTAAAAATTCTACTGCTTTTTGTAAGCAGTCTTTGCCGTCTGTGGCCTCCATAATTTCAAAGCCAATGCGGGAAAGTAACCTCCGCAACATCGCGCGATTGATATCGTTATCATCTACTATTAGCACTTTCCGCTTATTGCCTGTGAAACCGACAATTCTGCCTTTTTCTGGGGGTGCGGCTAATTCGCAGTAAGTGCCTGCTGATGGCAACTCTAAATCTATCCAGAAAACACTCCCTTTGCCCAAACTACTTTTGACACTGATTTCACCTCCCATCATTTTCACTAATTTATAACTAATAGAGAGTCCCAAGCCTGTGCCTTCAATAGAATAAACGCGATCGCTAACTTGGTGGAATGGCAAAAATATTTCTTCTAATTTGTTTTCCTCTATGCCGATACCGGTATCTTCTACTTGAAACCGAATTTTGGTAATTGGTAATGGGTAGTTGATAGCTGTTACTTGTTCGGTTTTAGTTGTTGCTTGTTCTTTTTTACTGGTAATTCCCAGTCCCCAGTCTCCAGTCTCTCCCCAGTCTCCAGCTTCTACATAGCCAACTCTAAAAGTTACGCTGCCACTGTTGGTAAACTTCACTGCATTACCCAGTAAATTAATCAAAACTTGCCGTAACCTTTTATCATCACCACAAACATAGGTAGGTAGGGAAGATATTTGCTCGCACGTAAAGGCAATATTTTTTTGTGCGGATCGCATCTGAAATAGGTCAGCAATATTTTTGACAAAGTTAGGTAAATTAAACTCTACGGGAGAGAGTTCCATTTTCCTAGCTTCAATTTTCGATAGGTCTAAAATATCTTCAATTAGCGTGAGTAGATGTTCGCCGCATTGCTGAATATTACCAAGGCTTTCCTGTTGGTCTTCAGTAATATTTTTGTCGGCTTTGATCAATTGAACATAACCTAAAATTCCATTTAAAGGTGTGCGGAGTTCGTGACTCATATTCGCTAGAAATTCGCTTTTGGCGCGGTTAGCAGCTTCTGCGGCTTCTTTCGCTTGTTGCAAGGCTGATTCTGCCTGCTTGCGATCGCAGATTTCAGTTTGAGCCTGTGCAAATAAGGTCGATTGTTGGATGGCAATCCCCAACTGCACGCACAACTGTCTCAGAGATTCTATCTCAGATGGTTGCCAGAGGCGCTGGCCCGTACACTGGTGGGCAATCAGCAGCCCCCACAGCCGAGTTTGGATTGGGGATTTTGAATTCTCCTTGTTATATTCTGAATCGGGACTATTTTGCAGAATTGGTACTACCAAAAAAGCTTTCACCTGCAACTGCATCAGCAAATTCAGATAGCAAGCATTTAGATCGCCAGCATTAATATCTTCTACGGCTTGAATTCTCCCTTGCTCGTAGAGAGGAATATAGACTTCCGTAAAGCAATTATCTTGAATATCTTGACCAAGAATAGACATACAACAATCATCAACCGACTCGACAACTACAAAGCCACTCCAATCAGGATTGAATCGGTAGATAATCGTGCGATCTATTTGTAAAAATTGCCTGACTTCCAAGACGGCGGTACTGAGGACTTCTTCGAGGTTAAGAGACTGACGAATGCGCTCAACGCTGGCTCCTACAAGTCGTTCTCGCTTTAACTGCTGTTGCAATGCAACTTCGGCTTGTTTGCGTAACCGCAGCTCGTTATAGACATCGCTGATGTCGCGAGCTACCCAGATTACTGAATTTTCCGACACGGGGGAAATGGTGGCAAAAAACCACAATTCACAGTTGCCTGCGAACAAGCTGTACTCAAAATTAACTGTCTGCTTTGTTTCTAGAGCTTGCCGAATTTTAGTCAAAAAAAGCTCGTCCCTAGAGTCGTTTAAAAATTTTTCTATTGTCGGGGTAATAGTATCAATAGCATCAGCATAAAGGCGAGCAGGATTTGTGGGGGCAACTTTTACATTAGTCGCTTCCGCATCAATAACGAGTATAATGTCTGTCATTGCTTCAAACAGAGCGTTCATTTCCGCATAGGAATTTTGTAGTTTTTCTTCGAGAATTTTGCTGTCGCTGATGTCTTTATGAGTACCAGTCATCCGTAGCGGTTTGTTCCACTCATCGCGAACTGTTACTTTTCCGCAATCGGAAATCCACTTCCATGCGCCAAATTTACTCAGCATTCTATATTCTGCTTTGTAGAATTCAGTTGCACCTTCTAGGTGGCTATTCCTGGCGGCAAGTACACTTTCTTTATCATTTGGATGTAGCAGTTTTTCCCAGGAGTTAATACTTTCTTCGATTTCGTCAACTTGATAGCCGAGCATGGTTTTCCACTGAGCATCAAAATAGGTTTTGCCCGTGCTAATATTCCAATCCCATAGTCCGAGAGCGCTAGCTTCCATTGCTAAGTAAAAGCGCTCTTCGCTCTCCCGTAAAGCTGCTTCTGCATTTTTGCGCTGGATGTGAAAACTCAACTGAGCCGCAGCAGCTTTTACCAGTTCAACTAAATGAGGTTGGTAGACAATATGATTGCGGTTAAAGAAAACTAAGACAGCAAAAACTTTTTCTCCCTCGCAAATTGGTACGCCAAAACACGCTTTTAATCCCATTTGAGCGGCAATTTGGGAGCGCCTAAAAGTTGACAATTCAACAAGGGTAACATCTTCTATCCATTCTGGCTTACCTGTCACCCAAATTCGCCCTGCTAACCCCATTCCCGGTGGATATTGAAAATTTTTGCTTTTGCGCCGAAACTGTTCTAAAGCGCGATCGCTGGCATACCATCCATCGCTACATTCTAAAAATGTGCCTTCAGCATTAGGAATCCAAGCTTCTGCCAAATCCCAGCCAATGTTAGCACAAAATAATCCCAAAATGACTGTTAAAGCATCCTGAAAATCCAAGGAGCGATTAATCGCACCAGTTGCTGTTAGTAATAATCGGATTTCTATTTCTGTTTGCTTTTGTTCGGTGATGTCGGTCGCAGTACCAAGAATTTGTTTGAGCTTACCTTCTGGGGTTCTGGTGAAAGCTGTATCGCGGCTGCAAAGCCAGCGCCAACTGCCGTCTCGATGTCGAATGCGGTATTCTATTTCAAAAATGTCCCCATCACTGCTATTTTCTATTTGTTTGATGTAAGCAGGTATTCTGACTAAATCTTCCGGGTGCATTAGAGTGCGGAAAATTTGAGCGCCTATTGCTTGAATTTCTATTGCTGTATAGCCGAGAACCTGGGAGACACCAGAAGAAACGTAAGGACAAGATATTGAACCGTCTGGTGATAGTTGGAATTGATAAATTATTCCTGGTATGTTAGCTGCTAGTCTTTGGAACCTAGCTTCACTTTCTTGTAAAGCTTTTTCTTGACGCTTAGACTCTGTAATGTCTCTAATCGTACCTACTAAAAACTTACGACCATCTGCTTGTTCAAGTATAGTTTTTTTAGTGGAAATTATGTGCAAATTCCCCTGACCATCCGTAAAATTTTCTTCGTTTTCATTGGTTATGCCTGTCCTAAATACCAGTTCGTCTTTTTCTCGAAAAATATCAGCTTCTTCTTTAGGAAAACAATCATAATCTGATTTGCCAATTAGTTCACTATGAGGCTTTCCCATGAGCTGGCAAAAGGCATTGTTTAAAATAATCCAGCGATGCTGTTCATTTTTGACAAAAATAGGGTCAGGATTAGAATTAATTATGTGGTTTAAAAATTCTTCTGAGGATTTTACTGGTAGTTCATGGCAGACCTTATTCCGAGCATTATCGATGCTATTTGACGGGGGAATAATGGCTATGCTTACTAGGGTGTTATCAATCCCAGACGGATATTTTTCTTCACTTTGCTGTAAAATTTGTTGACTATGTTGGCGCTCGACTGCGTAGCGTAGAGAGCGAATTAAAATTTCGCTGTTGATTTTGATCTTTATTAGATAGTCTTGAGCTCCAGCTTGGATTGACTGAATGGCTAATTCTTCATTGGTATTCGAGGTCAACACTACGATGGGAGTGTTTAGGCTGTATTTTTTTAGCCGCGCAACGGTATCTATTCCTCGACTGTCAGGGAGTGAAAGGTCTAATAAAATTACGTCAAAATTTTCTTGATTGAGGAGTTGCTGCGCTCTGCTGACGCGCTCTGCTATGGTAATAGATAAGTGCGGCGCAAAATTGCTAGCTAATAAAAATTCTTGAATTAATTCGGCTTCCTCTAAATTATCTTCTACTACTAGAAGTTTCAATCCCTGGTTTGTTAGATCTGTTTTAAAAAATGTTGTCATTTTTATTAACCATAAATGTTAAGAGAATTATCTACATTTGTAAGTAGGAGGACATCATTAAACCTAAACATTGCTTCTGAAAGCAGGGTAACTCAGTCTTTTCTCTGGCGCTCTTGTATATAACTAAATTTTTCTGCCTTCTGCCTTCTACTTATCAAAAAGTATGTTGTCAAACAGTTGCTTTGTCAACAAAACTTTAAACTATTTTAATTATTTTGCTAAGTTACTGGCAGCAGCTATTTAAACCCCGGCGGGTGAGAATTAAGGCTTGGAAACTACTTGGCAAATCCGATTTCTGCCTTTGGCTTTGGCTTGATAGAGCGCGCGATCGGCACTCTGAATTAGGGTGTCGGGAGAGGCATCAGCAAGGGGAAGTGCGCTAGCAATTCCAAAACTGAGGGTGATGTACGGGTTAATACTGGATTGGGGGTGGGGAAGTTTCAGTATTTCTACGGAGGTGCGAATTGCTCTGGCGATCGCGATCGCGCCTTCGATGGTTGTGTTTGGCAGTAGTATCGTAAATTCTTCGCCGCCGTAACGAGCCGCTAAATCGGCCGGACGTTTAATAGAGGTGGCGATCGCACAGGCAACTCGGACTAAACAGGCATCGCCAGCAGGATGGCCCCAGCAGTCGTTATAAAGCTTAAAAAAGTCGATATCACAGATAATTAAAGATAGCGAAACTAGCTCGCGCGCGCACCGCCGCCATTCCAAGTTTAAGGCGCGATTAAATTGGCGGCGGTTGGCAATTCCGGTTAGTTCATCCGTAGTCGCCAGTCGCTGCAATTTGCGGTTAGCTATCTCTAAGTGGCCGTAAAGTTCTGACTGCTGAATAGCAAGCGCTACTTGATTTGCCAACTGCTGCAAAAAATCTACTTCCCACTGTTGCCACTGCCTAGAACTACTACAATGATATACTGCCAAGATCCCCCAAAGCAGATGTTGGTTGGGCGAACGATCGAGTAAAAATTTCTCCCCTTCTCCCCATTTTTCTATCTCTTCATCTCCCCATTTTTCGCTATCCCACTTTCGCGTTCTCAGTTCTGATGTTTGCCATATAGGTACTGTCAAAACTGCTTTAATATGAAATTCGGCAAACAATTTTTTCTCTTCTGCATCTAGTTGTGCCGCACTGATATCTTCCACTGCTACAAAAGATTCCGTCTTGCTTACCCAGTCACAAGAAAGAGCTAAAGGTGCATCAATATCTCGGCTACCAACATAGCAGTTAAAAGACCCATCAGATGCGATCGCAGCACCTTCTCTTTCCTCTTGTCCTGCTTTTGTGGAACCTCGGCACCGATAAATTATAACACGGTCAGTTTTCAGAAATTGTCGCACTTCTGCTACTGTCTTATGAAGAATATTGGCTAGTTGAATAGAACCACCTGCAAACACGCTTGCCGGCACATCAGAGTAGTAATCTAAATCGCTATTGGGTAGAGAAATTGAAATAATTGAAGAGCGTATCCGCTCGATCATTCGCCCTAAAAGTTGCTCTCTTTGGGCTACTTGCCGCAGGGCTTCCTCCGTTCGCGATCGCGCGATCGCGTAATGCACAGCACGAACTAGCAGTTGCCCTGAAAACCCCCTTTTGACTAGGTAATCCTGTGCTCCGCAGCGTACTGCTTCAATTGCCATATTTTCGTCATTGAGTGAAGTTAAAACGACTATTGGAGCGGTTGACGCTTGTGCTTTCACGCTTTTGACAGTATCAATTCCAAAGCTGTCCGGTAAAGACAAATCTAATAAAATCGCATCAAACTCTCCCTCTAGCAGACTTTTTAGCGCTAAGCTGAGGCGAGCAACTGTTTTGACCCGAATCTCGATATTACTGACTGAATCTAAAAACTCTTCTATCAGTTCGGCATCTACAGGGTCATCCTCCACCAAAAGAATTTTAAGCAATTGGTTAGGCGGAAGCACCACTTTAGCAGTGCGATCGGTGGGACGATATATCATCAGCCTATAGAGAGTATTGGTCTTTAGCAAGTCTGTTAATACCTACCACTCACAATATACCTAAAATATGCACATGAGCGAAAATTTAAAAAATCTTATAAGTATTTGGCTCTAAATTAAACCTAAAATGCCGATTCTGAAAAAGCGCGCCGATAATAGTCACTTCCCTTTTGGCTTAGCCTGAGCGTTATTTGAGCCTTCTACTTAGTAAACTCTCTAATCTCTCTAATTGTATGCTAAACTAATGTGATTAAAATTGGCAGCCTCATAAAATCAACTCCAAACTCCCACTTCACCACTCAAAACTCAGGTGGTAGGGAGATGATTTCAAACCAGTAACGGCACAAGGTGTTCATCACCTCAACTAACGCCTCAAAAGTTATAGGTTTAACTATGAAAGAATTAGCACCCAAGCGGTAGCAGTGAAGGATATCTCCATCTTGCTGTGAGGTAGTTAGTATCACTATTGGGATGTGGCGGAATTTGGGATCGGACTTAATCATCGCTAGGGCCTCTCTACCGTCCAACTTCGGCATATTCAAATCTAGTAAGATTAGATTTGGGTAGGGTGAATTATTAGGCTCGCCATATCGATCGCGGCGATACAAATAGTCTAGCAGTTTTTCCCCATTTTCAACACAGTAAAATGCGATCGCTAATGGAACTTCTCGCACCGCCTCCTGCACTAGAAAGCAGACATCCTCGCTGTCATTAGCCATCAAAATAGTAAATGTTTTTATCTCAGAGGCCACAGCTTTATTCACTCGTGCTGACTTTGTGGCCCTACGCCAATTTGAATAATTATCAATTATGCGTCGGGCGACAACCTGGATCTTAGAAATAAGCTGATTCTGCACGGCAGAGTGTATTAACTAACAAACTTCTCAAGAGTTTATTGGCGGTGTTTATAATCATAGCTGGTAGGTTCAGTGCCATCCGTAATCACAGCCATTTATTACGAATTTATACATAAATAATACCTAGCCTCTAGATACCGCCCAGCTTCGCCCACTATCCCCTAGTCGGTAATTATAACAGTAGATTACAGTTTAATATAGGGCAGAGTAAAATAAAAAGTTGCGCCAGCACCTAGTTGAGATTCTACCCAAATTTTGCCGCCATGACGTTCCACAATTTTTTGACAAATTGCTAAACCAATACCAGTACCAGTATATTCTTCTTGTGTATGCAGTCGCTGAAAAATTTGGAATATTCGCTCTGAATGTTTGGAATCAATGCCAATTCCATTATCGCTGACAGAGAATAACCAGTCGGTTTCCCGGCGCTCAACACTAAGGTGAATTATCGGGGGATAGTCGCGGCGATACTTAATAGCATTCCCAATTAAATTCTGAAACACTTGCACCATTTGTGAACAATCCCCGATGACTATAGGTAAGTCACAGCGGCTAACAGTGGCTTGATTTTTGCGGATGGCTAAGTGTAAATTCCCACAAGCTTCTTCAAAAATTTGATTGCAATCTGTTGCCTCAAAATCTTTACTTTTTTTACTAACCCGCGAATATTCTAGCAAATCATCAATTAGCGACTGCATACGCACAGAGCCTTTAATCATTTTCTGAATAAACTTCATCGCATTAGCGTCAATTTGGTCTCTGTAGCGCCCTTCTAAAAGTTGAGCGTAGCTGGCTATTGTTGATAGAGGTGCTTGCAAATCGTGGGAAGCAACATAAGCAAACTGTTCGAGTTCCGCATTAGAACGAGCCAATTCTTCTTCTGCTTGTTTGCGTGCTGTAATGTTGTGAAAAGTTACTGCGAAGCCGTCATTTAACTTAACAGCAACAATTTGCAACCAACAAGGACTAAGCTTTTCCTGTTCGTAATAAAACTCTGTATCTAGTGGCTCTCCTGTTTCGACTACAGAAACATATAAATCAAAGAGACCATTTTTGCGATGCAGAGGCATTTCTTCTAACAAATATTTACCAACTAGCTCTTCTGATTTGAGAGCTAAGATGGCTTCAACCGAGTGATTCACCAAAATCCATTGGAAATCAACAATCTTTCTCTCTTTGTTCCTGACAGTAGCAAAAGCGGCTATCCCGTCGAGAGAGCTGTTCAATATACTTGCTATAAGTGACTGCGACTGTTGCAAGAGAGCATTTTGCTCTTCTAATTTATTTTGCAGCTTTTGAAGGGCAATTTGGGTATCAATTCGAGCTAAAACTTCTTCCACTTGAAACGGCTTAGTAATATAATCTACGCCCCCCACTTGAAAAGCTTTAATTTTATATTGAACATCATCTAAACCGCTTAAGAAAATGATGGGAACTGAGCGAGTTGATTCCATAGATTTCAGCTTTTGACAAAGTTCATAGCCGTCCATATCCGGCATCATAATATCAAGTAAAATTAAATTGGGTGGAGAGCCAAGCGCGGCATTAAGCCCTAATTGACCAGAGATCGCCCTTTTAACGTTATACCCCTGATCTGTCAGAATCTTTGATAAAAACCGTAAATTACTGGGTTGATCGTCCACAATTAATATTTTGAGCTTATTATTATCCATGGTCTTCATATTAAATTGGCTATACAATAGCTAAATCAAATAGTTTTTAGGAATTGGTAGTAACTACCAGCGAGCATCATCAGCTTATTCATGCCCCAGTTCGGATTCTATAGTTGATTGAGTTATACGCACTATTCTATCAAGACGGAAATCCTCTAACAAATCTTTTAAAGCCTCACCTAAAGCCATAAAATTTTCTGGTATTTTGTCAATTAACTGGCAGACTAAATCTTCATTAACTTCGTTAGCGGCCTGATTTAGCTGTTGTACCCAATTCAAGGGCATCTGACCCAGCAGAGGCAAAAAGAAGGAATCTGGTCTTTCGCTGATAAAATAACGTAGACCTGGGGTAGTGTTTATAACTGGGGGTAACTCCTCGTAAATATAGCGCACTCCTAAGAACTCCGTCATCTTTTCAAAGATTACCTGTTCTTGGAAAGGTTTACGAACAAAATCATCGCAACCTGCTGCGATAATTTCGTCCCGCCTTTCTTCAAAGGCACTGGCAGTTAGAGCAATAATTACAGTACGAAAACTATTAATTTGAGACTGATTATTGATTAAAACTTTCTCTTCTTTCTCCCTTTCTTTAGCTCTAATTTGTATAGCAACCTCCATACCATCAATTACAGGCATCCGCGTATCAAGTAAAATCAAATGTGGCTGCCAACTATCCCAGAGAGTCAGTGCTTGTTCGCCATTTTCAGCTTCTAGAACTTCAAAACCTATGGGTTGAAGCAACTTAACTAATAGCAAGCGATTTTCGTGAGTATCGTCAACTACTAAAATCCGATAACTTTCTTGATCTGCCTCTAATGTACTTACCCGTTGCGGGGATTGCTCTATGACTTCATAAGCATCTGCTTGGCTAATTTGGATATTAAATTTAAAAATTGTTCCTTTATTTAAAGCACTAACTGCTGTAATATTTCCCTTTAATAGCTGTACAAATTTTTTAGTAATAGTTAAACCTAACCCTGTGCCTTCGGCGGACTTACGACCAGCTTCGCTTTGTACAAAAGCATCAAATAAACTGTCAATTTCTTCTGGTGCTATTCCCACACCAGTATCTTCTACTTCAAAAGTAATTGGGAATTGTTCGCCATCGGAAACTGTTGTATGCACTAATACAGGTCTTGACTCTATCCCACCCAAATTTACTCGTAAAGTAACACTACCATTTTCAGTGAATTTAATTGCATTTCCCAGCAAGTTAATTAAACATATACGCAATTTTTTTTCATCAGCTTTGATATAGTGAGGCACATCAGGATGTACGGTAAATCTCAGTTTTAAACCTTTTTTTTCTGCTTTGAAGTGAAACATCTCTTCAAGAGTGTCAAGGAGTCGATATAGGTCAAAGCTGGTTTCAGATATCGTAATTATACCGGCTTCGATTTTGGACATATCCAAAACATCATTAATCAAATCCAGTAAGTGTTCGCCACTGCGGTTAATAATCCTCAGATTTTCCAACTGATCCGTACTGAGGAAAGGGTCGCGAATCATGACTTGGGTAAAGCCTAAAATAGCATTGAGAGGGGTACGTAATTCGTGGCTCATATTGGCGAGAAATTCACTTTTAGCTTTGGATGCAGCGGCGGCAGATTCTTCTGCTTTTTTGCGTTCGACTATTTCTTTTTGCAGTTGTTCATTTTGCTGAATCAGTTGTTTTTGCAGCCTTTGGATAGTCAGTTGATGTTCAACTCTGGCAACAACTTCTTCTACTTGGAATGGTTTGGTGATATAGTCTTCGCCGCCGACCTGAAAAGCCTTAACTTTATCCAATACTTCATCTAAAGCGCTAATAAAGATTACGGGAATTTTTGAGGTCTGGGAATCAGCTTTTAGTTCTTCGCAGACTTCATAGCCATTCGTGTCGGGCATTCTGATGTCCAGTAAAATTAGATCGGGGGGAGCTGAACGTGCTGCTCTGACTGCCATTTTCCCATTAATTACGCCTCTGACTTTATACCCACTTTCAGACAAGGTTGCAGATAAAACTTGTAAATTTTCTGGGGTGTCGTCAACGATTAAAATGTTACCTTTATTAATTTCTGTGTGGTTGCTAGTCATTATTACTGGTTGATTGCTAATTTTGGGGTTTGATCGCAAATCGCTAATCGCTAATTGCTTTCCTCCGATTAGCTATTAGACAATATTAAAAAAAATACTTACCTACAAATTTCTAAGTTCCTCAATTAAATCAAGAATTTTATCACACCGGAAGTTATTAACTAGCTGTGCTAATGCTTTACTCAAATTAGCGCGATCGCTAGGTATTTCGGAAAGCAACTGAAAAATGTTGTCGTTATCAACAGAGTCAGCCGCATCATACAATTTATCGATCCACTCAAGAGGCATCCCTTGGAAAGATGAAGGCTCTAAAATAAAGGACGAATCTGATTGTCCGCTTTCTGATACCTGATTTGTTAAAGATGGGGATCGCCTTCCCCTTGGGGAGGAAGATAAAACTTGTTCTTCATAAAGATAACGTACTCCTAAATATTTAGCCATCTTTTCTAAGATTACCTGTTCTCGAAACGGCTTGGCTACAAAGTCATCACAACCTGTTGACAAAATAATAGATCGCTCTTCATCAAAAGCACTTGCTGTCAGGGCAATAATTACTGTTGCCTGACCTTTTAAATGGGCTTTGATTTGTTTTGTGGCTTCATACCCGTCCATCACGGGCATCCTCATATCCATCAAGATGAGGTGGGGTTCCCAACTCGACCACAAATCAACAGCAACGGCTCCATTTTCGGCGGCGCGAACAGAAAAGCCTAGTGATGTCAGCAATCTTACTAGCAGAAGGCGGCTTTCAAGACGATCGTCAACGGCTAAGATCCGGTATTCTGGTTGTCCCGCTTCTAGTCCAATGACACGCCTAGTTGTTTCTGACCCTTGAATTTCAACTAGATCAGGAAGACTAATTTCGATGTTGAATTTAAAAATACTTCCCTTATTTATATTGCTATTGACTGTAATATCCCCTCCCATTAATTGCACAAATTGTCTGCTAATTGGTAAACCTAAACCAGTTCCTTCTTGAGCTTTCATACCTGATTCTGTTTGTACGAAAGGCTTAAATAAGTTGTCTATTTCTTCGGGTGCAATTCCCAAACCAGTATCTTCGATCTCAAACTGAAGGAAGAAGGAAGAATCATCAGAAAAGCCGATCGAATTTTTTGTATTTTTATTTGACTCTGTTGACTCCAAATTGGGAATCTTTTCCTGATTTTCGGCGATCTCTATTGACTCTAAATCTAGGGTTTTTAAGTGTTTTACTGGGAAAATCTCTTTTTCGCTTATTCTTTCATCTTCTTTATTTTTTATTGCTTCTTCTTTCATTCTAACACGCAATGTCACTCCCCCTTCTTGCGTAAATTTGATTGCATTTCCTAAAATATTAATCAAGGTTTGGCGTAATTTACTTTCATCTGTTTGCACGTATTGGGGAAGATCGGGGGCAATATCAATAATTAGCTGCAAATTCTTTTTTTCTGCTTGTAACTGAAACATTTTCTCTATACTTTCCAGCAGGTGGTAGAGGTCAAAATTGTTTTTGTTGACTGTCACCTGACCTACTTCTATTTTGGACATTTGCAGAATATTGTTGATCAGGTTAAGTAAATGTTCTCCACTACGGCTAATAATTCCTAAGTGTTCTTTTTGCTCGGATTTGAGGGACGAATCACGGGCTAGCAATTGGGTAAAACCGAGAATAGCATTCAGAGGAGTACGCAGTTCGTGGCTCATATTTGAGAGGAATTCGCTTTTAGCACGGTTAGCTTTGTCAGCGGCTTCTTTTGCCTTTTGTAGCGCTATTTCTGCCTGTTTTCGATCGCTAATATCCATCATGATTATCAATAGTTTCTCTATCTGTCCCTGCTGACTAAAAACTGGTTCTCCTCTTGCTTCTATATGGCGAATAGAACCGTTAGAGCGTACAATACGATATTCTATTTTATGGGTTTTACCTTCAACAAGAATGCTGTTAAAAGTTTTTTCCCAAAGTTCTCTGTCGTCGGGATGAATGTACTGGCGAAATTCCTCACAAGTGGGTTTAGGTTGATTTGGGTCAAGATCA
Organism: Kamptonema animale CS-326; assembly: GCF_028330895.1. Classification (NCBI taxonomy): domain Bacteria; kingdom Bacillati; phylum Cyanobacteriota; class Cyanophyceae; order Oscillatoriales; family Microcoleaceae; genus Kamptonema; species Kamptonema animale. Next base: position 26,178 of record NZ_JAQMUA010000250.1, read on the forward strand.
AAAATTCGGAAGAGTTCTTCTGACCAAGTAGTATTATTACTCAATAGATCGACTTCGCAACTACCAACATGGGCTATTCGTTGAGCTGCTGCTAAAAAAGCTTCTGAAGCGCGAAGTTTTTCTTCTGCCCGTTTGCGATCGCTGATATCCTGGCTGACAGAAATTACGCAAGTTTGTCCTTGGATATCAATGATCTCTGCTGATAGGAGTGCTGTTCTGACTTCGCCTGTTTTCGGGCAAAATTGAAATTCATAGTTCCTAACTATACCTTGTTTTACTAATCCTTGAAAAAGGCGAGCGCGGTCTTCTTCATTTGCCCAAAGACCTAGCTCAATGGCAGTTTTACCAATGATTTCTTCGCAGGTGCAACCAACCATAGCGCAGAAAGCATCATTAACTTCGATATGTTGGCCGTCGCTAAGTCTCGTAATAGTAATGGGGTTGGGAGAAGATCGAAAAGCCTTGGCAAACTTTTCCTCGGAAAGTCGCAGTTCTGCTGTCCGCTGCTCTACCAGTGTTTCTAGTTCCTCATTTAGTTGCTGGAGTTTAACATTTTGATCGGCGAGTTGTTTATCCTGAGAATAACTGCGAATTGCTTCTCTTACGGTCAAAATTAGGTCTGACTGGTGCCAAGGTTTAGCTATGTAGCGATATAGCTGAGCATATTTAATAGCATTGGAAACAGCTTGTAAATCTGCTTGGCCTGTGAGCAAAATTTTGATAGTTTTCGGGGAAATACTGTGAATCTGCTTTAATAATTCATCCCCTTTTATATCGGGCATGAAGTAATCCGAAATCACTAAAGGTACTTCGTATTTCTCTTCTTCAATCAGCTCAATTATTAACTCTAAAGCATCTGCCCCTCCTTCCGCAGTTTCAATTGTATATTCTTCTCCCAGCGCTTTTTTTAGCTCAATTTTCAAACTTTCTAAAATTGTCGGCTCATCGTCAACACAGATAATTACAGGTTTATTCATAATTTTTTCAACCCAGATTTTATTATTGAAATCAATTCCTTACTGTCCCAAGGCTTGTGCAAGCAAGCGTGTAGTTCCGCCTTCTTTTTGGCACGATCGATCGCTAACTCATCAGCTTGACCCGTCAACATCACCTTAACAATATTGGGATATTTTTCATGAACTTTAATTAGAAATTCGTCTCCCTTAATGCCGGGCATTAACCAATCAGAAACAATCACTAAAATATCCGTGTCTTCATCTTTTAGTTCTTCAATTACTTCTAATGCTTCATCGGCACTTTCTGCCCCTTCATAGGCATAATCATCCCCAAATTCTTTTTTTAGTTGGATTTTTAAACTATTTAAAACCACTATTTCATCATCCACACATAGAATTGCTGACTTAGACATGAATTTCCCTCCTAGTTTTGATTGAGCGGTAAAGAGACAGTAACTCTAGTTTGTTCTACTGGGCTATAAACATAACTTTTACCTTGATGCCGATCCTATAATTTTTCTCGTACTATCTAAACCAAAATGGCTGTCAGATTCTGGGATTTTGTGGTAAGAATTTGAGCGAAAATTATCGGTAGAAGTTCTGGGGGAATGCCCTTACCGCCAGTAATGTTTACCAGTAGATTATTCGCCTGCCAACTTGCAATCGTGTTTAAAGCCCCCTTATTATCCATCACTTGCCAAGTATTATAAATCAGATGTATTCACAATCGATTGAGTTCCTCAAGATAGCATAACATAACTGGCAACTCTGCTCCATAGTTTCTGTGCAGTTCCCTACTATCTTGGAGTTGGGTTGCACTCCATAGTTCTAGAGAGTATTAAATATATTGAGCGACTCTAGGTAAGGCTTTTAACTCGTTGTTCTCCCGTCAGCAGCAACAATTTACCAGAAAATTAAATGATAACAAATTATGTTTCGGTGCTTATTTAGAGGGGGTTTTGGCTAAAATAAGTCTATATCTATGGTTATTTTACTTGCTTTTAATTTCCCAGTGAAATGATTTTAGTTGGAATTTAGGGGCAAAACCACAGTGAATTTAGTTTTTCCTGACCAGGATTCTACTTGAATTTCGCCCTGATGTTTGTCAATAATTTTCTTGACAATATCTAACCCTAAACCGCTTCCTTCCCCCGGCGCTTTAGTAGTGAAGAATGGTTCAAATATTCTGGGCATAATCTCTGGAGGGATACCTTTCCCCGTATCGATGATGCTCACTAATAAGCTTGGCTCCTGTTGCTTTACTTCAATGTGTAAAGTGCCTCGATAATTCATCGCTTGCAAAGCATTATAAAGCAAGTTTGTCCAAACTTGATTCAGTTCATCAGGATAGCACAGTATATATGGCAAATTAGGGTCGTAGTTTCTAACTACTTCAACACCCTGTTTGATTTGGTAGTGGTAAAGAGTTAATACGGTTTCTATTCCCTCAGCGATATTTGCAGATACTTTTTCGCCAGAATTATCATACCGACCGTAACTCTTTAATGCAAATACTATTTTAGCAGCGCGTTCTGTGGCAGTGGCAATCGTGCGGGTACTTTTCTGGACTGTAGCGAATTGATAGGCGGCTTGTAAGATAGTTTGACTATCGGCCGCTTTTAACAAAGGTAAAAAAGGTTCGATTTCACCGCCGACACCGATATCTGCTAAGGTACAGGCAAGACTGTCTGCTTCTGCAATTTCTTGGGATTCTAGCTGACGCTGCAAAGCTTTTCTGAGCTGGCGTTTTTGTTTACTTGATAAGGTATCTGCTTGCTGGGTTGACTTTTGCAGAAGGGTAAAGAAATACTGCTGGCGTTCTAAGGATAGTTCTTGAAAAAATCTTGGTAAACGTTCTAAATTTTCTGTGAAAAACTCTAATATATTCTGTACAGAGGAGCGAATTGCGGCTAAAGGAGTATTGATTTCATGAGCTACTCCAGCAATTAGTTGTCCCAGAGCTGCCATTTTTTCTGAGTGAATTAACTCTTGTTGTGCTGCTTGCAAATTGGTAAGGACTAGCGCTAATTCTTGGTTGCTTGCTGCCAGTTGTGCCGTGCGTTCTTGCACTCGTTGTTCGAGTTCAGCGTTAAGGCGACGCACTTCGGCTTCGGCTTCGGCGCGATCGCAAATTTCCTGCTTGAGTTGAGCGTTAGCTTGTCTCAGTTCCAGGGTTTGGTGTTTAATTTGTTCTTCTAAACTTTCATTTAACTGCCGCAACTTCTCTTCTGCCTGTTGCCGTTGCGTTGCTTCCTGTTGCATTTTATCATTAACTGTTCTCAACTCTTGAGTTTTTTCTGCGATAGTTTGCTGCAAAATTTCGACAGTAGCATACATTTCGATGGGATCTATGGCATACAATAGGGTAGATTGCGTGACGATTCCTACTAAATATCCATCTGTATCTACTACCACTAACCGCCTAATTTCGTGCCTTTCCATCATCTCATGTGTGTGCCAGAGATTAGTATTGAGTTGTACTGGTAGCAACGGAGAACTCATCAATTTTTCGGCGGGAATTTGGGCAATATCAAGTCCAGTTGCTGTAAATTTAACTAGATCTTTTTCCGTAATAATGCCAATAGGTTTGAGAGGTTTACCATTAGCAATGGCTTCTGAATAACCGCAAGATTGACAAATAACTACGCAGCTTTTTCTGTTGGTTGCCATCTGCTGAGCGACTTCAAAAACTGAAGCATTTGCAGGAGCAGTAATTACCGCCGTCGTCATAATTTCTCCTACGCGCCCCATTTGCAGTAAGTCGGTCGGTTTGAGAACCTGTCGCAAACTATCGGGGGTGACAACACCAATCGGATATCCTTGCTCGTCTACGATGGGCAGGTGGCGAATTTTGGAGGAACGGAACAGGGCTAATACTGAGTAGATATCGCCAGCTTCTACAACGGTGATAGTAATCAAATTTTGCGTCATTACTTGGGAGATAGCAACTCCTTCTAAAGGAGTTTTACTAGCAGTGAGTTTGACTACATCTCGCTCTGTAAAAATCCCCAGTAAATTCTTTTTTTCTACTATCAATGTATAGCTAGCGCCAGAGTAACTCATGGCTGCGATCGCCTCTGTAACGGGAATCCCCGGAGCCATTAGCAATGGATTGCGATCGATTGCTTGCTCTAGTAAGCTTTGGGTATCAGAAAGATTTTGTGACATGGGAAAGCCCTAAAAGGTGATCGGGAATGACACAGTAAATATCGTTTTACCAGGTATGGAGTTAACTTCTATTTTACCAGTATGCCTTTCAATAATTTTTCTGACAATATCCAATCCCAAGCCGCTACCTTCGCCAGGTAGTTTTGTGGTAAAAAATGGCTCGAATATTCTCGGTATAATCTCAGAGGATATGCCTTTACCGCTATCGATGATATTGACTAACATAGTTCTGTTCTGTTGTTTTACTTCTATTGTTAAGGTTCCTTTGTAGTCCATTGCTTGCAGCGCATTGTGAATAAGATTTGTCCAAACTTGATTGAGTTCATCGGGATAGCAGAGAACAGACGGTAACTCGGGTTCGTAGTTCCTGATTACTTCGACTCCCTGTTTAAATTGGTTATGATAAAGAGTTAATACAGTTTCAATTCCCTCCGCGATATTAGCTACTACTTTTTTGCCAGAATGATCGTAACGAGCATAATTTTTCAACGCAAACACTATTTTTGCTGCTCTGTCTGTGGCTGTCTTAATAGTAGCAGCACTTTTTTGGATGCTCGAAATTTGATATGCTCGCTGTAAAATCCTAGCGTTGCTTTGGTCTTGTATACATGGCAAAAAAGGTTTTACATTATCGTAAACTCCGATATCAATTAGCGTGTCAGCAATCGTGTCAGCTTTTTCAATGGCGTGGGCTTCAAGTTCCCGAATTAAAGCTTTTTTTAATTGTCGTTTTTCTTTACTAGATAAGGTCGTTTGTTGGTGGGTAGAATTTTCCAGCAAGGTAAAGAAATCAAAGTAGCGCTCTGGTGATAGCTGTTGAAAAAATTCGGGTAACTCCGAGAAGTCACTCGCGAAGAAATCGATAATATTTTCAACGGACGAGCGAATGGCTGCTAGGGGAGTATTAACTTCGTGGGCAACTCCGGCAATAAGTTGTCCTAGTGCAGCCATTTTTTCTGATATAATTAATTCTTGTTGTGCGGCTTTGAGATGTTCAATAGCTTGGGAGAGTTCTTGAGTGCGTTCTTGCACTTCGATTTCTAAATTGCGGTTGTATTCTGCTAATAATTTCTCTGCTTGTTTGCGCTGGGTAATATCTGTAAAAGCTGCAAGCGCGTAAGCAATATTTCCCTGTTCGTCATATATAGGAGTTCCCCAAACTTCTATGGGAATAATCTTGTCAGGTTGGTGGATTTCCATATTGTCAATGTTGACACTTTTTCCTTGCAGCGCACATCTAATAGGATCGTATTCTTTGGGGTAAATTTCTTTACTGTCCGCGAGATACATTTGGTAGATTTCTCTTAATTGGTCGGCAGTAGCATCAGCAACTAAACCTTTTGCTAGCAACTGCTCAGCGTGAGAATTCACATAGTAGGGTTGACCCTGATCGTTGACAATAAACACGCCTACAGGCATCGCTTCCAGAAATTGAGCCAGCCGTTGTTCGCTGTCTTGCAATTTCTTAAAATACCTTTGTAATTCCTCCGCCATCCGGTTAAAAGACTGAGCTAACTCCCCAAATTCATTAGAAGTAGCAATATTAACTCGACTGCCAAACTCGCCTCCACTAATTCTAGATGCAGCAGCAGCCAGGTATTTTAAGGGAATAGTAATTGACCTAGAAAAAATGATTCCCAAAGCAACTGCTGCCAGCGCAGATATTAGAGTAGCGCCGCCCATTACTAACACCATTGAGCGCACGGGAGCATAGGCTTCCGATATGGGGAGTTCTACAGCAACCATCCATTGTACCCGTCGCACTATGGTAGCTGTTCCGACAACTTCTTCGCCGTTTAATCCTTGATAAACAATAGCTGGCTGTATCTCTGGAGATAAGGATAATTTGAATAATTCTCGCACAAATGGACGGTCTTTGAGGTTTTGCAGGTTAAATCTACTGGGGTTGCTATCTTTTCTGGCGATTAAAACTGAACGGTTGTCTAAAATATAGGCATAGCCAGTTTTTCCAACTTGCGTCCGATCCACAATTTGAGTCAAAAAATTGAGATTGATTTTGGCAAATAAGATGCCAGCAATTTTATTTTGACTGTTGCGAATGGGCAGAGCTAAAGTAGCGACAGGCAAATTTATTTCGGAGTCCATTTCCACTGGACTGATATAATTTTGACCCATTCTAAATATCTCTAAAAACATTGGTGAATTACCAGATATTTGCAGTAAAAGTGAACTGGAAAAAGATATAGGTGCGTAGGGTGACATTGCCTGCACGACTTGACCGCGCTCGTTGAGAATGCCAACTATTTCATAGGCGCTATTGCTATTTGCCAATCCATCTAGAATCCGGCGCTGAGTTTCCGAGTTAAAATCTGTTAAGCCGCGCAGTTCAGAAAGATAGTTGAGCTGGCGTTGCAAGTTGTCCAAATAACCGCTAATTTTGTTAGCTGCTCCCTGCGCTCGCTCTTGCTGAAGTAACCTGGTCTGTTCTGCTTGTTCGCGAAAACTGAGATAGGTTAATGCACTTCCAGCTATTAGTACGCTGGAGACAACGATCGCAACTAAACCATAACGGAGTTGATTAGCGATTGACAGCATTTTATTTTTGTGACTTACTATTTTAGCTTCGTTCATTGAAAGGGGCCCCATTGACTAAATCCCTGCTTCCATACAGCATCCTCTACCCAAATTCGCTTTTTAAGTAGCCCTAAACGAAAAAAGGTTTCAGCAATCCGCTGCTGTTCTTCAATCGCTCGATCTTGAATGGGTATTGCGTCATAGCGGCGGCTTTTAGTTACTATTAAAGCTGTGGCAGGTTTCATCCTCATGCTAGTAGTTAAAATTTGAGCAGCTTGTTCGGGGTAATTAGTTATCCAAATGCCGATCTTATGCGCTTCTTCTATTACAATTTTGATAATCTCCGCACGGTCGTTCCCGAAGGAACGAGTCGCGACATAAAAATTTCTGTCATTCATTAGCCCGTCGGTATTAGTCAGGAGGCGAACGGGCGTATTTTCTTGCAACTCAGCTAAAAATGGATTCCAGCCAGCCCAAACATCGACTTTTCCCTGCTTAAATGCTGCCTGTCCTTGAGGCGGTAGTAAATCTACAAATTCTATATCTTTTAGTGTCAAACCACCTTTACTCAAGGCCTGAATTAAAAGATATTGACCTGCGGATGCCTTTGTTGCTGTTATTTTCTTTCCTTTTAGATCCGCTAGCGTGCGAATGGGCGAATCTTTAGGAACTAAAATACCCATACTTTCAGGCGTTGATGAATCATTAGCAATATAGACAAAATCTACCCCGTTAGCTTGAGCAAATATGGGCGGGATAACTCCAGCATAACCCAGATCGATTTTTCCTTCTCCCATTGCTTCTAGGATCTGTTTGCCTGCGGAAAATTCAGTCCATTCTACTGAAAAACCCATTGGTGCTAAGCGCTTTTCGAGAGTACCTTGAGTTTTGAGATAGAGTAGGGTTCCGTGAGGTTGATGACCGATGCGAATAATTTTTGTTTGGGAGTGGAAGTTTTGGAGTTGGGAGGTGTTAAGTGAGTGTGGTAAAATGTAGCTGCCGAGAATTAAACTCAAGCATAAGCCCAGAAGAAATAATACTAAAAAGGTGAATTTCCAATGCTGTTTAATTTTAGTTAAAACAGATAGGAATGAGGAACGAAGCCGCGAACCAGCCATTTTTTTATTAATTGGTAATTGTAATGCTCTAATTTAAACAGGCATTACACATTTATTATGTAAGATTGCTCAAAACTTTTCCAGCTTGAGGGTCAGGAAATATGATGGGCGAACTTAAGGGAGTTAATTAATTATTACACCTCAACTGCTTAGTGCGTCAATACCTTTCCCGACAAGGTATACAAGATTTTACCCCATAAATTTTCAGCCATTTTACTAACTCCCTAATCTTCCCGACAACGATCTTGCTTAATTTTTTAAAGTAGTAGTAATCTTAACGGACAGCGCTTGTTACTATAAATGATTCAATACCTAAAATCAATTCTTACGGCCTCAGCCATTGTCTTCGTAAGTTCCGCTCTAGCAAGCAGTCCCGCTATCGGCCAAACCGCTACATTTTTCTGCGGTACTTCCAGTAGCAATCCAGCTACAATTGCTACCCAAGAAGGCAAGAATATTCCTGTTATCTTGTGGGTAGCTGATAACTATTTCTCGGAATCAGGAGAGGATGCTATCACCAGATGTACGCGAGTGTCAGGAATTTTAAATACTTACCGTCAGCAAGGAAACTGGAATAATATTATTACAACCACTAAATCTAAAAATGGAGAGTCGCTTATTTGTGCAGCTAATTCTCAAGATGGTTCCTGTAGATTATTGTATCAAGTTCCCAAAGGTTTAACTCCCGAACAAGCCCGACAAGAACTGATTAAAAGAGTTAATAATCCTAGTTTGAATGCAGCACCTATTCAGGTAAATTGATTGATTAATTGCAGGACTTACGCACCCAACCAAAGAAAACCAAAGAAACCGGGTTTTTTGACTAAAATACTTCGCCCGGACTCACAGATGCTCTCAAAAACCCGGTTTCTGAAACGACCTGTGTAAGTCCTAGATTGATTGAACGCATAAAAAAGTCCGCTTAAGCGGACTTTATTTATTTAGTAGCGATTTTAATCGCCAGATTTTTAACGTCAAGCCCCGGTTTTGGCGCTTCAATTACACCCAGAGGATGGGATTATTGGTGACTTTCAATCGCCGGAGCTCTCAAAGAAACAAATTTCTCACTCTTAGCTTTCGCCACCAAAGAAGGCACGGAATCTCGCAACCTTGCTGTCAACTGTACAGTAGTTGCGTCATAAACCTGAGTCAAAATCTTCGGATACAAACCAATCCCAATAATGGGAACCAACAGACAGGCAATAATAAACACCTCTCGCGGTTCCGCATCCACTAGAGCTTCGTGTTCCACCAACTCCTTATTCTCAGGCCCATACAAAATTTCGCGCAGCATAGATAGCAGATAAATCGGAGTCAAAATTACCCCAACCGCCGCTAAACATACCACAATCACTTTAAACGTAGGATTGTAAGCATCACTCGTGGCAAAGCCTACAAACACCATTAATTCTGCTACAAAACCGCTCATTCCCGGCAAAGCTAAAGATGCCATCGAGCAAGCAGTCCACATCGCAAAAACTTTCTTCATTTTCTTACCCACACCGCCCATTTCATCGAGCATCAGCGTGTGAGTGCGGTCGTAAGTACAACCCACTAAAAAGAACAAACTTGCCCCAATTAAACCGTGCGAAACCATTTGCAGCACCGCACCACTGATGCCCAACTCTGTAAACGAACCTAGACCAATCAATACAAACCCCATGTGGGAAATTGAAGAATAGGCAATTTTGCGTTTTAAGTTACGTTGAGCAAAGGAAGTAAGCGCTGCATAAATGATATTCACCACACCTAAAATTACCAACATTGGCGCAAACACAGCGTGAGCATCTGGCAGCATTCCGGCATTCATCCGAAACAAAGCATAGCCGCCCATTTTCAGCAGAATACCTGCTAGCAACATATGCGCTGGTGCTGTCGCTTCTCCGTGAGCATCAGGGAGCCAAGTATGGAGCGGGAAAATCGGTAACTTTACGCCATAAGCTATGAGGAAACCCCCGTATAACCATAACTGCAAAGTCAGTCCGATATCTTTATTTGCAATTGCCCGCATATCAAAGGTGACGGTATCGCCATAAAAGGCCATCGCCAATGCGGCAAGCAAAATAAACAGGGAGCCACCTGCCGTGTAGAGGATAAACTTAGTAGCAGCATAAAGCCGCTTCTTGCCGCCCCAAATTGATAAAATTAGGTAAACTGGTACTAATTCCAGTTCCCAAACTAAGAAAAACAACAGCATATCCTGCACGGCAAAAACTGCAATTTGTCCGCCGTACATTGCCAACATCAAGAAGTAGAAAAGCTTCGGCTTAAAAGTGACCGGCCAAGCAGCTAAAATTGCTAAAGTAGTAATAAAACCTGTCAGCAAAATCAGCGGCATTGACAAGCCATCAGCACCCACAGACCACCTTAAGTCTATTTGCGGAACCCAAGAGTAACTTTCCACCAATTGCAGTCCTGGGTTATTAATGTCATACCCAGTGTAGAAAGCACTGACAATCAGAGCAAAATCAATCAGTCCTACAATCAGCGCATACCACCGTACAGTCTTGCCGTCCTTATCTGGAATGATAGGAATGAACAGCGATGCGAAGATAGGAAACAGGATTACGGTTGTTAGCCAGGGAAAATTAGCTGTATCCATTGTGTTCTGAAATTAACTATTGCTTATCAGCTTGAGACAGCTTTTGGGCATTATAGCCTAAACTTTATACTTTATTTAGATTAAACTGATAATCAACACTCTACGATTGTGTAATAATTAATTCTACGAGCGGTGGAGCGAGCGCCCGAAACCTATCGCTATTGCCATCACCAATGAAAAATTATTAAGAGAATTTGAGAATTTTTAATTCTTTAGATAGTTGGATAACAAGGCGGGGTTCACCAACCTACATTGAGTTTATCTTAAACTTTTAATTAAGTTTTTAAGTTTAAGTTTTTAAGTTTTTAATTGAGTAGAGTTGGGTGAGCAAAGCGCCACCCAACCTACATTCTACTATTAGCTGTTTTGTTTTACTTAAAGGGAAATGGTAGTTACCCATTTCCCATTTCTTAATATCAACTCATCCCAGAAACAACCACAAAACCCAAAACTGCGACAAACACAATCAGGGCATAAAATTGAGCGCGACCGTTCTCAAAATACTTCAAAGCTTCGCCACTAATTAGCGTCACTAAACCAGTCAAATTGACTAGACCATCGACTACTTTAAAATCGACTTCCATGACTTGCCGAGCTAAGCGGCGGCTGCCTTTAACAAATAGGGCATCATTGATATCATCCAAGTACCACTTATTGAGGGAGAACTCGTAAAGTGGCTTGATTTTTTGGGCGATCGCACTGGGATCGATCTTCCGGCTCAAATACATCAGAGAAGCCAAAGTAATGCCGATTAAAGCAATACCAACGGAACTTCCCCCCATAATCAAGAATTCCGTCAAATCGAACTCATGGGCTGTTTCCAGCACTTCTCCGGGAGTATGAACAAACTCCTCAAAGTAATTGGCAAACGGCGTACCCACAAAACCAATCAGCATTGAAGGTATTGCCAATACCATCAATGGCCCCGCCATAGTTAGCGGTGACTCGTGAGGGGAATGGCTGTGTCCGTGTTCGTCGTGAGAATGCTCGTCCTTGGTATGATCCAATTCCTTGACGTGCATGGCACCGGGGCCGAAAGCCATAGCAGGCATCATTGGTTGCAGAAGTTGCTGCTTAATTGCCTGATTATTGCCTCGGAATTCGCCCTCAAAGGTGCTGAAATACATCCGAAACATATAAAAAGCGGTCATGCCTGCCGTAATCCAACCCACAATCCACAGAGCAGGATTAGCTTCAAAAGCCTTGCTGAGAATCTCATCCTTCGACCAGAAACCCGCAAAAGGCGGAATTCCACAGATGGCTAAATTGCCAATGAAGAAGCATCCAGCCGTAATTGGCATATACTTCCGCAATCCACCCATCATCCTCATATCTTGAGCGAGAACGGGGTTATGGCCGACCACTGCTTCCATGCCGTGAATCACTGAGCCAGAGCACAGGAACAGCATCGCCTTAAAATAAGCGTGGGTCATCAAGTGGAACAGGCCAGCGCTATAAGCGCCAACGCCCATCGCCATCACCATGTAGCCTAATTGGGAAATGGTAGAGTAGGCCAAGCCTTTTTTGATGTCGTTTTGGGTGATAGCGATCGTCGCACCCAGAAACGCCGTGAAGCAACCCGTGTAGGCGATGAGATTCATCACCGAGGGTACAGCTTCAAATACTGGATACATCCGAGCAATGAGGAAAACGCCGGCTGCTACCATCGTTGCGGCGTGGATCAGAGCAGAGATCGGCGTTGGGCCTTCCATTGCATCTGGAAGCCAAACGTGCAGGGGGAATTGAGCTGACTTTGCGGCGGGGCCTAAAAATACGAGGATGCCGAAGATAGTAGCGAGAGCAACGCTCAAGGTACCGGATTCGATCAGACTGTGGAGGCGATCGCCCATTACCTCAAAATCAAAACTACCAGTTGCCCAGTAAAGTCCTAGTATGCCCAAAAGTAGACCGAAGTCACCGACGCGGTTAACCACAAAAGCTTTTTGGCAAGCATCCGCCGCTGCTTTGCGATCGTACCAAAAACCCACCAGCAGGTACGAACACATACCCACCAGTTCCCAAAAAATATAAATCTGAACTATGTTCGGGCTGACTACCAGACCCAACATCGACGAGCTAAATATGCTCAGGTAAGCGTAAAAGCGCACGTAACCGTCATCGTGAGCCATATAGCCGTCGGTGTAGATCATCACCAACAAGGCAACTGTCGTCACGATCGCCAGCATCACCGCCGTCAAATGGTCGATGGTGTAGCCCATAGTCAGTTTGAAGTCACCAGCCGCAGCCCACTCAATGACGCGGGTATAGGGCGCATGACCATTAATTTGACTCCAAAGCAATGCAAAAGAGAGCACCATCGCCACCCCTAGCAGGGAGACGATCAACACGGCATTAGCTTGCCGGAGTTTATTGGTGGCTCCATTAAACGAAATCAGCCCTAAGCCGACTAGCATTGCGCCTGCCAGTGGCAGGACTGGAATCAGCCACGCATACTGATAAAGCTGTTCCATGACTGATACTTACTTTCTACTTTGTAATGAGGTTGCCGTAACTGTAAACAATTGTGACACACGACAGCCAGAGCTGAGCATAAATACTTCCTTAAACTGTATTCTATGCAACTCACAAGACTTACGCAGGGGTGGCTTGCGATCGCGAAACGAAGCGCCGTGAAGTTACTAAAAGAGGACTTACGCACCAACCAAAGAAACCGGGTTTTTTGACAAAAATACTTCATTGGCACCCACAGATTCTCTAAAAACCCGGTTTCTGGAGCCATGAGCGTAAGTCCTATAAAAAAGAACGCAGGTAAGGGCGGAGTTACAAAAAATATAGAAAAAGCCCGTTAGCGTTGGTCGAGCCTGCCATAGGCATAGCTTGCCTTAGACATCGCCTCCAATTTATGCCCCGCGAACGGCTGACTGTGGTTGCAGGATTTGGCTTTGAGGGCTGGGTTGATAACTCTGCATGAAAGCATCGAGAGTCCGTCGCAAATCCTCTCGCCCTTGGAATTGTTCAAAACGAAACAGCACTTTACCTCTGTCAAATAGGATCAGTGTGGGTAAAGTGCTGAGTTTATAAGTGCTTGCCAATTTCAAACTAGAGTCAGCATTAATTCCGACTAGCTTCACCTGACCAGCCCAGTCAGCTTCAAATTGCTTCAGCAGCGGGTCGATCAGGCGACAAACCCCACACCAGGGAGCCCAAAAATGGACGAGCACGGGAGTGTTGGATTCAAAAACTTCTTGTGTAAATGTCCGCTCGCTAACCGACAAAATCATGATCCCTCGTAATTTATTAACTTTTAATATTCTGGGATCATGCTACCAGGCTAAGCTACCTGTCGCACCAATTAATAAAGGATGAATTTTCCACAAAATTAAGGTAAAGATTGCTACGCCCAAGTACGCAGGGCGCAAAAACTCCCAAATGTCAAGGGTTTGGCGATTTTGAAGGATCGCCAAAAACGGAATTACTGAAGTGCGAGATGTTAAGGCTTCAAAAGATTCGCCGTAACGGGCTCGCATCCGCCTGTCGCCATGCCACACTGCAAACAGATGGTGCAGCACTAAGCCGATGGAGGTAAGGAGGGTGAAGCTAGTACCAATCCAGAGCGTGTGGGCGATACACCAAATCACCTGACCCACCATTTGGGGATGTCTGGTAATCCGGATAATGCCGGTTTCGTAGAGGTGAACTTGGGGCTTTTGGATCGCGGCGATTTCTAGTAGGTTGAAAGTAGCGGGGTAAAGGAATAAGAACGAAATCGCCGAAAGCGTCCAAACTAAAGGTTTAACTGCGGGTAAACCTTGTAACTGCCAGAGTTGCAAACCGTCGTAGCGATGGTTGAAGAAGTAAATAATCAAAACTGTTGCTAGAGGGATGCTAACTAAGGCAAATAAAACCCGGTAGAGTCTGGCACCGATTAGTTTTTCTCCTTTGGGGCGCAAAGCAGCTAACCCACTGTGGGCGATCGCAAAACCCAGTAACAGCCCCAGCATAATCAAATGGCTGGGAGTTAGCCAGTCGTGTGTCATTGTTGTCACTATTAAAGAAACTTATTGATTCTTAGCTCTCGTTGTGTCAGAAAGTATCTAAAAGAGCGGTTGTGGGGAATGGGGTATGCAGTATGGGGGTTGGATCGTCAGAATTGTCTGAAATTTCAAGTGTACGGGTATCCGCTACCTGTAGGCTGACCCAACAGACGTTCTGCTCAATTCCCCATCGACAGTTTCCCATTTCTCCTGCCAAATCCTCGCACGTTTCAGGTTAAGCAATATGTCTGACCTTCCTTTCACTTTAGATCAGTTACGAATTCTCAAAGCGATCGCCTCTGAAGGAAGCTTCAAGCGCGCCGCTGACAGTCTCTATGTGTCCCAGCCAGCAGTCAGTTTGCAGGTGCAGAACTTAGAGCGACAATTAGATGTCCCTCTATTTGACAGAGGTGGGCGACGAGCCCAACTTACGGAAGCGGGTCATCTCTTGCTCAGTTATGGCGAGAAAGTTTTATCGCTTTGTCAGGAAACTTGCCGAGCTATTGAGGATCTGCAAAATCTCCAAGGCGGTACTCTGATCGTGGGTGCATCTCAAACTACTGGGACTTATCTCCTCCCCCACATGATCGGGATGTTTCGCGAACAGTATCCGAATGTTGCGGTGCAATTGATCGTTCATTCCACTCGCCGCACTGCATGGAGTGTCGCTAATGGGCAAATTGACCTCGCGATCGTTGGTGGTGAAATTCCTTCTGAGCTCCAAGATTCTTTACAAATCATTCCTTACGCTGAAGATGAGCTAGCTCTGATTCTGCCCATCTCTCATCCTCTAGCGAAAACTGAAGCGATACCAAAAGAAGACCTTTATAAATTGCAGTTTATTTCCCTAGATTCTCAATCCACAATTCGCAAAGTTATTGACCAAGTGCTGACTCGTAGTGGCATCGATACTCGCCGTTTAAAAATTGAAATGGAACTCAATTCGATTGAAGCGATTAAAAATGCTGTCCAGTCAGGTTTGGGTGCTGCTTTTGTTTCCGTTTCAGCTATTGAAAAGGAGTTGCAGATGAAGGTACTTCATAAAAGCCAAGTCGAGCAAGTTGTAATCACTCGAATTTTGTCTTTGATTTACAATCCCAACCGCTACCGCTCGAAAGCGGCAGAGGCTTTCAGTAATGAAATTTTGCCCCAGTTTGCCTCTGAAGGCTTTACTAAGGAGAGAAAGGAACTTCCGCTCAAGGGATTAGATAATCTAGAGATACTGGCTCCCAATTCGTCGGGAAGTTAATCTAGATCTCAAGTTGCTAATGGTTAATCATTAGTGGTTAGTGGTTAGTGGGTGATGGCTAATTGCTAATTGCTAATAACTAATTGCTAATAACAAATGACCAAAATCCGGCTTTGGCGGCACAGAATATCTTCTGTTTGGTGTGTTTAGTGAAGGCAGCAAGCACGGTATGTTTCCCGATCGCAGGGCTAAGCTATTGTTTTGGAACCCAAACCCAAGACAACATTTTAGTTGATTGGCGCGTGATGACATTGCTATTGGGTATGATGCCAAGTTGGTGCTGCTGAAACCTAATGAAACCTTTGTCGTTTGTGCTGCCGAGTCGGAGCCGCAGGCAGGCTAAACTATGTCATTGTCCTGTGGCAAGATAGCCCTCAACTAAGTTGCACCGCCGTTAATATGATTTTAAGTACTTCTTTTTGGCTACCTTAAATTGCCTGGTAGCCATTAAAAATTAAAAATGAAGTATTAAAAACGCTCGATTTAATTTTTAATTTTTACCTTTTAATTTTTAATTTTAAGGCAAGGTTATACTTCAACTAATCAGAAACTACTATATTTTTTCTATCTTATTACAGAGCTAAACTTAAATTTGAAAGGCTATAATACATTTACTGCAATATTTCTTAACTTGACTTTAGTGACGCTATTAAAAATATTCAGGGATTCCGTAGTGCCAGACATTCTGGGGGAATCTCAATCCCAATCTGAGGGCGATCGCAACATCTTAGTTACTTGGCCTGCGACTCTGGTCTTCAACTGGCACAAAATTCAGAAAATCATTGAACAGTTATGTCTGGCAGTAGTCATGGGCTTTCTGTTTGACTGGTTCGATGTCCCTGTCGCCTGGTTGCTTGGCCCCCTGGTAGTTGGCATTGCCTATGCTTCTACTCAACACGGCCCCAAACCCTTTCCTTCTATTTTCATTACTGTTGGCAAGGCAATCATTGGTATCTCTTCGGCGGCCCGCTTTTCTCCTGAAACCGTTGCCTTGGGAAAAATCTACGCTTTGCCTCTGTTGGGGTGCATTCTAATTACAGCTAGTTTGAGTATGGTCAATGGTTATCTGTTGTCGCGGTGGACTCGAATCGATCGCACTACAAGTTTTTTAGGCTGTATTCCCGGTATTGCTTCTACTGTTGTGGCGCTGAGTGAAGAACTAGGGGCCGATAGTGTTTCGGTTGCTGTCCTTCAGTATATTCGCATGATACTTGTGGTCTTACTCGTTCCCTCAGTAGCGAACTTTTTCTCTCCGGTTATTGCAGGAAGCGAGACTTTGACATTGTTGCCAGTCGCAGCAAACTCTCATCCAGTACCCATGTTTGTTAATTTACTGGTATTGGCGGGATGCTGTAGTTTGGGAATTTTCGCAGGCGATCGGCTGAAGCTACCGACATCTGGATTTTTAGGAAGTTTCTTGCTTGGACTCGTCGTCTTCTGGGGGTTGCCTTACGAATTTCAGATACCGCGATCGCTATTTATTGGAGCACTCTTGCTGGTGGGACTATCCATAGGTTTGAAGTTTAATTGGCAAAATGTCCGTCTGATTGGGAAAGCTGTATTACTGGAAATCTTGCTTGTAATTGTACTGATGGTCTGCTGTCTTGCGATCGGATATGAGTTTCACATTATTACTCATGTCGATATAGTGACAGCAATTTTATGCTTTATGCCAGGAGGAATGGAAGCAATGATGGCAACAGTGACGCAGTTAGGTGGTGATACTGGATTAGTATTGGCTGCACAGATTGCTAGGCAGATGTTAATTATCGTAGCTATTAACCTGTTGAATTTGTTTTTGAATCCAGCAAAGCGTGCAGTAACTTGACACTCTTATAGCAGGAGGCAGGTGGCAGAAGCAGCAGCCATAAAACAAAGCCTATTTGTTCCCATTAATAAGAGCAAATAGTTTTTTTTGTTATATGGATAAACAAAAATAATAAGACTTAAGCTCATGGCTCTAGAAACCGGGTTTTTGAGAGCATCTGTTGGTAACAACGAAGTATTTTCGTAAAAAAACCCGGTTTCTTTGGCTGGGTGCGTAAGTCCTGAATAACTTACTTTTAATTTTTAATTTTTAATTTTTAATTTAATTTACTGGCGTTACACATACTTTTGCGTAAGTCCTGAGAGAGAAATGCTCTCCATAGTCATATCCCTTCTGCTTTCTGCCTTTTTGTTAAAAATAACACTATAAATCTATCGGCTAATCGTAGTATAATGGCTGAAACCGTTAATATTCGATAAAAATGCTGCTGTGGAATTATCTTCTAGAATCGAGTACGCGCTGCTAGCGCTTTTAGAATTGGCAAGCCGCCAACAGAAGGGATCGCCCTTGACAGTTAATGAGATAGCTGCGTGTCAAGCAATACCAGAGCGTTACCTTGACCAAATTTTGACCCACCTGCGGCGCAGCGGTATACTGATTAGCCAAAGGGGGGCTAAAGGAGGTTATTTACTAGCGAAAGAGCCTTGGCAAATCACCTTGCTGGAGGTTGTCGCCTCTGTAGAAGGTGGCCATAGCGCCAAAGAGGGAGACATCGCTGACTCTCAGACGCTAGAAAAAACTGTAGTGGTTGAAATTTGGCAGCGAGCGAAAAAATCAACTGAGTCAATTTTGGCGAGTTATACACTTCAGGATCTTTGCCAACAGCGGGATACTTACCAACAGAAAAATCCCATGTACTACATTTAAAAAGATCAATGGCATTAAATATCAAAATCTCACATCTAAAATCGTTACAAGTGCTTGCCCTGTCAAGCCTAGACCGAGTAGCATCACGCACAAAGCACTGACAGCAGGTAAGACTCTAACTATCCCCATTGTTTCCTGGCTCTGCTTAAAAATGTCCATTTTCTCAAAGATCCGCCGTGCGTAGACGAGTGTTAACCCGATCGCACTTAGCACTCCGGCGAGTCCCAAACTAAATGCCAATACCAGCGTCAGTCCCAAGCCCGCCTGACCCACAGCCGTAGCGCTCAACAGCATCACCAAGGCTGACGGACAGGGAAGCAACCCCCCAGAAATGCCCAGTGCAACTAGGCTCTGCCAAGTAACAGGGCCGTCAACTCCCGGTGGTAGATGATGGTGGTGATGTCCGTGACTGTGGGAGTGGTGATGTCCGTGACTGTGAGAGTGACCCGCACTCACCGTGCTATATTCTCTCTCCCAAGTCCCTCGGCTTAATAAATCTACCGTTGGCTTCCTCTGAGGAAGTATCTCCCGCAGTCGGTTACTGGACAAGTTCAGACCGATCGCCACTACCAGTAAACCTGATATTAGGCTCAGCCAGGGATAGAGCCCCTCTGGGGAAATCCACTTAGAAGCAAAAAAAGTCCCTGCACCCAGAGCAAACACACCCAAAGTATGAGTAATTGTCGTTGTCAGTGCCAATAACAAAGCGTGTTGAGGAGTGGCCCGGGAACCTACTAAATAAGCGCCAACGATAGTTTTTCCGTGCCCTGGCGATAAAGCGTGCATTGCTCCCCAGATAATAGAACCTGCGATCGCCAAAAGCCAACTCCAACCCCACAGCCGAAAAGTTCCCCCAACTGAGAACTCCCTATTTTTAGGAGTGAAAACAAAACTTGTTACTTGGTCAGCGTATAAAATCGTAGCTTGACAACTGGCGGTAGATACTCCCGGCAAAAACAGATTATAGTTAATCCGCAATTCACTCACAGGCTTAGGCCAGGTGTAATCTAAAACTAAAGTGCTGTGGGTACTAGGCTGTAGATTCAGGCCTGATGGTGTGCCTGCCAATTCTAAGGGTTTAACAGCAAGGCTGCCCTTCAAGCCAATATCATTGGTCATGCGGATGCGATCGCTCAAAAAACTCTGAAGTTGCGCTTCATGGGTGCGGACTTCCGCAGGTAGTAATGAACCGTCTCCATTATTATCCGCGAAAGCCACTAACCCAGTCGGAAAAGTCAGCGTCACTTGAGCTGACCCCTGATTGACAAGAATCTCAGCGACAGCTAAATCAGCCCAGTGAGAGTAGCTAGGAGTTGCCGTAGCTAACCAGAAGAATAGCGTTCCCAAGAGCGAAAATAGTAGGTGATAAACAAAACGACTTTGCGATCGAGGAATATTGAGAATAGTTTGTAACCTTATCCTTGAGAATTTTTGTCTTCCAGAACGTACTGCAATCCAACTTGAAAACTGGCTAATCTTCCTTGATAGCACTGCCGTATCCTCATATACATTCCGTTGCTCTATCAGTTGAAAATTTCCATATCCAAACCCAATGCTTCCCCAGTTACTGCATCTAGGGTAGAATCTACTTTAGTAGCTTTCCTAATATAAACCTCCGACTGGGTAAGATTTCCTAAAGCCTTCTCGATCGCCCCTACCCGGTAAAACATCGCCGCATCTCGAACACCCCAACGCAGTGCCTCAGCCATAACTTTTCGAGCTTCTTGCCATCGGCCAGAATTAGATAGCGCCCAAGCCAAAGTATCCAAAGTTTGAGCATCGCGCCGAATCTTTACTTCCTCCTGCATTAAAGCTAAAGCTTCCTCCACATCTGCTTTGCGCCCTCTCTCCAGCAACAGACGGGCGAGTTCCCGGCGATGCCCAAAACCGCCATTAACATTTTCCACAGCAGTTTCCTGACGCAGCAGCGCTTCGGCTTTGTCGTACCATTCCTTTGCCCCTTGAGCGTCCCCTTGTAAATTCCTCAGCCGAGCCCTACCGCGATCGACGATATGATCGAAAACTGTAGCTGCTCCCTGGGAATAAACGCTAACTTGACTGTAACGCTCTTCCGCCGCCCGGTACTGCTTTTGCCTTGTTTCCAGCTCAGCCAGATGTACCAAAGCTAAGGGATATCGGGGTACCAGCCGCAGAGCTTCCTCATAGAGAGCCTTTGCCTGAGCTAACTGCCCCCGGCGAGCGTAGAATCTGCCTAGATAAGTGCGAGTTTTGGCAGAACTACCAACCTCTCCAGGTTCCTCAGCGGCTAAAGCTTTCTGATAATCTTTGATAGCTTCTGCATCTCTTCCTTGAGCTTCGCGTACCATTGCCCGCAAAGTTAAAGAGCCTAAAGTGGGAATTCGGTTAACCAGAGCTTCGGCTGCTTTATTTGCCTCGTCTACTTTGCCGAGCGCTAAATTTGATGTTACTTTAATTGCGATCGCATCATCCCCGGTAGCTTGCTGCGCTCGCTGTAGCGCTGTGACAAAATCGTGCCGAGCTTCGGCAACGCGAGCTAGCACGATGACGGCAGTATCATTGTTAAATGGCAACTCACTTAGCGATCGCTCAGCCGCCTGTTCCGCCATTAAATACCAACTTCCGGTTCCTGTAGCGCCAGCCATTTTTAAATAAGCCAGTGCCAGCGAAGCTCTATCTAAGCTACTTTGGGGAGCCAGGGCGATTTTTTTTTGATAAAAAGCAATCTCTTGCTGTAAAGCCTGTTTTGGACTGAGAGCGCCCTTTAAAGTTTGTGGAAAGTGGTAGTGATAAGCCGGGTTAAGTCCCGATGGGATTTGTTCTGATACGCTCCCTTTCCAAAAACGCAGGTTTGGTGACAAGTTAGTGGCCCCAATAGTGACAATAGGCAGTCCAATTAACAGCACTAACCATAAAATGTCATTTATTTGTTGCCTTTTGTCTGTTTTCATTGTCAATAAGGAATTTTGCAAAATCGAAAATATGAGGACTTAGGCATAATTGTTTGTAACGCCGCCTCTGGGCGGTAAAGATACCGCCAGGATGGCGACGTTACGTAAAACGTGCGTAAGTCCTATCTAATTCGGTTGAGCCAAGTAAGGGAAGTTAGACTCTAACGCCTTGTGTCCCTGAGCTGGGTTTCCAGGCGTTCCCTCATAGGAAATGTTATCACCCACAGCAGCTCCTACCAAAGCCGAAAGGGTAATGTCTATCACATCATCTGTGAGTTTCCGACCCCCAATTAGGCTCCCTTGAGCATTAGTGGCGCTAGCGTAGCCGCTCTGCTTGGTCGTGTCAATCCGCATCACGTCGGGAAGAAAGGCTGTAGCAATCGCATTAGCATCAACTGTTCCTCCGCCCAATCGACCAACTGCTTTAATAGTGGCGAGTGCTTCTTGACGCACGGGAGCCGCCGCAGCGCTTAAGTCCAGTCTGGGGGGAATGCTGTTAAAGGCTTCCAGATAAGCTGGACTGACTATCAAACCTTCGTTGATCGCAGGTCGCGCTAGTCGCTCAAATTGTTTAAAATTACCAGCAGCATCTTTAACTGAAATCGTTGTCCAAACATCAAAGGTATTTGCTGCGGTTCCTCCCTGCAAGAAGGCTTTGGGAACTCGCACGGCGATCGCATTGACGTTGTAACCTTTGGTAAAGTCAATCGCTTGGTCTGCTTGGCGAAAACCTACGCTGGGCCCGCTGCCCAAAACTCCCGCACGGACTCGGAAAAATTGCTCGACATCAAAGAAAAATGGGTCTTCGCGCAAACCAGCAAATACGGTAAGATTGGAACCACCCAAAGAGACTGTATTGGCGATCGTGTTATTATTCAGCGGTGTTGTAACGATTGGGCCGCCACCAGTTGTTGTCGTAGCAGTTGTGGTTGCGCCATTCCGAACTGCCGTAATTGTCACAGCTTGAAGGCCTCTTTCATTAGGCGGACTAAAGGCAAACCGTAGGATGACATCTCCTTGACCTGTCGGCGTAGCATTCACATCTCCCACTTGGGTGACATGGAATTGGTAAAGGGCATTCGGGCTAAAATAATATTGATAGCGGGCTAGAGAGCGAGGGTTGGAATTCATAATAAAAACTAAATCCCCTTCGGCTCCACCAGAATTTTGGTCTTGCTCCCGGAATACATACAGGTCAGTTAAATTTACAGCGCGACCTTTGGTATCCACTTCACCATCGTCATGGTCTGATGCTCCGATCGTTGCTGGAGTTAGCATGGCGAGTAAAGCCACTTCGAGTACGAGTAGCGATCGCCACACTGTATTTTTTAGCTTCATTGTCATTACCTTACTATTTGTTATTAAAAGTTGGGCGCAACTAACTCAAATAAGGGATAAAGGGCTTCCTGACTGAGCCAACCGCACCCCAATTAGCGTTAGTTTAAATTGTTTGAAGTTGTGGCGCAACCTCAAACTCTACACTGCTGTCTCACTATCTACAGTAGTTGAGAAAATAGTTTTGAGTCGGACAATCTCTTTACACTTGAGCTTGAGTGACAGTTTACCACAGCGGTGTGACATCTAATCTGACAAAATTCTCACAAGACATTAAATTTTATTAATATAGCTAAGAAAAGATAATTTTTATCCTGATTTATGGTATGATATATCGACTTAATATCTAGTTTGATTGGCGATCTAAAGTTCATTGAAGAGTATGGTGTTATGCTGAGTTACTTGCGTTTGATTGGTACTTTAGGAATTATTTTGATTCAATTTCTGCCTTACAGCCACAATGCTACTAATGCTCAGGAGTATGAAGGGTGCTTTATGGTTAATAATGCTGGAGAAGTTGTTTACTTAAACGATTTTTGTAAATCTGAGAGTCAAGCCGCTATCACAAGTGACGATGAGAAATTTATTGAAAATTACAAGCGTTTAGCAAAGCGATATTCTCCAGCAACAACGGATTATTTGTTACAAGGAATTGGGACATCTCCTGCAAATAAGATTGCGATTGCCAAAAAGATTTGTGCTGATGCAAGGGCTGGGATTTCCATAGCGGAAGGAAAGTTGAATGCAATTAACGAAGCTCAAAAGATGGAAAATCCCACTGTTAGAGAGGCGTTTCTTGCGGATATGGATTTAATAAGTACCCTTGCTCCTAGCTACTATTGTCCTGATATAAGTAATATCTAAACGGGGTAATGGCTAATTGGTAATTGGTAATTGGTAATTGGGAAAAATTCTCCCCATCTCCCCCATCTTCCCCTAGCCCCTTCTTCTATAACTGCTATAAATCAATCAATAATAATATCTTCCGACGGCTCTTTCTCTAAATTGTGCCGCCAGTTGATATCAGGAATGCGGTCAAAAGCTTCTCTTAGAGAAACCTCCCACATCTTGCGAATCTCCGCCAAATAAGGATCTCCCAGACGCAATAACAACCGATTCCGAACAACTAAGCTATCGGTTTCATACATTACCAAATTAATCGGTGGCCCTACAGAAATATTCGATTTCATCGTAGAATCAATGGATAGCAGAGCACATTTAGCTGCCCCTTCCAATGGAGTTTCAAAACTAAGAGCGCGATCTAAAATAGGTTTGCCATACTTAGCCTCTCCAATTTGCAGGAAAGGAGTTTCTGAAGTGGCTTGAATACAGTTACCTTGGCTGTAAATCATAAACAATTCCGGTTCTTGACCTTTAATTTGTCCTCCCAAAAGTAGACTGCATTTAGCATCAATGCCGTCTTTTTTTAGCCAAGCTTGGTCAAGTTCAACCATAGAACGGATTTTCCCTCCAATATAGCGGGCAACTTCGTATAAGGAAGGAAGAGTATGGAGATTCATATCGGCTGCGACTTTAATATCTTTATTCAGTCCACTAATTACCCCTTGAGTCATGGATAGGTTGCCTGAAGTACAGACTAAGATTACCCGTTCTCCCGGACAGGAAAAGTCAAATAATTTTTGGTAAGTTGAGATATAATCGACTCCTGCATTAGTGCGGGAGTCCGCAGCCATCACCATTCCATAGCGGGTAATAATACCAAGGCAATAAGTCATATCGATTTTAGATTTTGATTTTACATTGTGGGATATTTTCTTTTCCCGTTTCCTATTCTCTCATTTAATTGAATTAGTATTTCATCTTTACCTCAATTTTTCTTTAATTTGTTTAACCTGTTTTTGAAATTCCCTACCTTTTTCAGGATCGACCATTGCCACAAAGTTAGCAAAACCTTGAATTGAGGCAATGACATCGGAAGAATTACCCCAGCGTTTACCTTCGGGGCCATCTTTTTCTATTTGATATAAGGTAGCACGAAAGCGTTTTAGCTCTTTTTTAGCAATACTGGGGCGGTCATTAACTACAATGCCGGTAACTTCTTGTTGTCGATTCTTTCGCAGGATTCTAGTTTTTTGTTGATTAATAGTAAATCCCTCATGTGCTACAATCGATTCTGTGCGTTTAAGAATGTTACAAATATAGCGAAGGCTATCACCTGAAGCTGAAAATGTTAGGTCATCGGCGTAGCGGGTGTAAACAAATCCCAAGTCTTCAGCCATTGTAGTCAGGCGGTTATCGAGACGGCGACATAGTAGATTTGTAATGGCTGGACTGGCGGGCGAACCTTGAGGTAAGTGGCGTTCTGTTAATGCTACAAAGTATGTTTTGCCGTCTAGTTCTACTTGTTCAATTTCTGGTTCTGTACACAGCAAACCAAAAATTGTAGCGGCGGCTTCTGCATAGCCGAAGGATTGAAAAAGTCCTTTGACTCGCTTATAAGAAATTGATGGGAAAAAGTCTTTGAGGTCGAAGTTGATAATAACTTCTGCTTTGACATGAGGTAAGGCGTTTGTAACGATTGAATGGTGGGGACGAAAGCCGTGAGCTGCTGTGTGCAGTTCCATTTTTTCTAGTATATTAGCAAGAATCCAATGCTGTGCTTTTTTAAGGCGCGGCATGGGTGCAGAAATGAGGCGATCGCCTCCTGTTTTCTTAGGGATTTTGAAGCGGATATAGTGGGAGATTGTAGAAGTTTTGCGCGAAAAAGCTAGAAAGCGTAATTCTCCGATGTTAATGTTGATGGCGGCGGCAATTTGTTCGGCGGTATTGCAAATGGGTAATCCATAGCTTTGTAAGCGTTCGATCTCGGCGTTAAAGTTATTTAATCCGCCGGAGATACCATCGCCAAGATAGAGGATTTCTTGCTGTTTTCGCTGTTGCCAATTCTCAGCTTTTTGTTGTCTTTCTCTTTCCCGGCGTTCTTTTGTTTCCTGCTGCTTTCGCCGCGATTCTGCTAACCGTTGCTGAAGTGCTTGTTTGCGGAGTGTCTTTTCATTTTGGAGTTGACGACTTTGCTGCTGGAGTTCATTAAGTTCTCGCCTAATTTCTCCTTCACGACGAATTTCATCGGCGGGATCTTGGGGAATTTCGCCTTGGGCGGGCCAAAATCCATAGCGGATCATTTCTTCCAGAATGAATTCTTCTCTACCAATTTCTCGGATGCGATCGTATAATTCCTGGCGGGTGCGGGGTTGGTCTGTCATAAGAAGGCAGGAGGCAGAGGGCAGGAGGTAGGAGGCGGAAGACAGAGGCAGGAGGCAGAGGGTAGGAGGTAGAGGGAAGAATGTTTATAAACCCAGCTTTTTAGTTCTTCTTAATAAGAAGTTTTACCACTCAAGGGCAACTGCATACCTATTGTCACCGGTAAATCCAATATAGCCCAGAACAACCAGGCGCTTACAAGTGCGATCGCGCGATCGCACTTGTAAGCCCCGGAAAATCATTATTTCTACGGGGTTTACTTTTAGGGGGATAATTCACTACAGTAAAAGTTCAGTCTAAAATCAATTGACGGTTTCCCTACACGCCTTGTAGGTTGGATTATGATGCCCTCAGCAGGAGTTTTACCTTAAATGTGCGGAATCGTTGGCTATATCGGCACCCAAGCAGCAAGTGAAATTTTACTGGCGGGGTTGGAAAAACTGGAATACCGGGGCTACGATTCGGCTGGCCTCGCTACGATCTGGGAAGGACAAATTAATTGCGTGCGTGCGAAGGGTAAACTGCATAATCTGCGGGAAAAGTTAGCTGGGGCGGAAACTCCAGCCGCGATTGGCATTGGGCACACTCGCTGGGCGACTCACGGGAAGCCAGAGGAGTATAACGCCCACCCGCATCTGGATAGCGATCGCCAGGTGGCAGTAGTCCAGAATGGGATTGTAGAAAATTATTGGGAGTTACGGGAAGATCTCAAGGCTAAGGGACATAAGTTTATCTCGGAGACGGATACTGAGGTCATCCCGAATTTAATTGCTGAGTTGATGGCAGAAGGCAGGAGGCAGGAGGCAGAGGGGGAGACGGGGAGTGCTGATTCCTTAGAATTGCGCGATTCAGAGGCTTTTTTAGAGGCGGTGTTAGCGGCGGTGAATCAATTGCAGGGGGCGTTTGCGATCGCAGTTCTTTGCGCTGACTATCCCGATGAGTTAATTGTAGCGAGACAGCACGCTCCTCTAGTCATTGGCTTTGGTTCTGGAGAATTTTTCTGTGCTTCTGATACGCCCGCATTGGTAGCGCACACCCGCGCCGTACTATCTTTGGAAAATGGGGAATTGGCGAGGTTAACGCCGATGGGTGTTGAAGTTTATAACTTTGCTGGTGAGAAGCTGAAAAAAAGCCCTCGGATATTGGGATGGAACCCGATTCTGGTTGAAAAACAGGGCTTTAAGCACTTCATGCACAAGGAAATTTACGAACAGCCTACAGTTGTGCGCGATTGTTTGGAAGCTTACGCCGATAGCGAGTGGATGGGAAATGGGCGATCGCCAATTAATCTAGGTTTACCAGTAGAATTATGCGCTGATTTAGAACATATTTCTATTTTAGCTTGCGGCACTTCTTGGCACGCTTCTCTAGTAGGAAAATATCTTTTAGAACAGTTAGCAAATATTCCCACAACGGTGCAATATGCTTCTGAATATCGCTATGCACCGGCACCATTGATGGCAAATACTCTGACAATTGGTGTTACTCAGTCTGGCGAAACTGCCGATACGCTGGCAGCTTTGGGCATGGAAGAACAGCGCCGTGCTGGTTTTACTGACAAATTTCGAGCTAGAATGCTGGGTATTACTAATCGGCCGGAAAGCTCTCTAGGTCATACAATTCCGCATATTATTAATACTCATGCTGGAATGGAAATAGGCGTTGCCGCTACTAAGACTTTTGTAGGTCAATTGATGGCATTTTATTGCTTGGCTTTAGATTTGGCTTATCAGCGGCAAACTATCACCGAAAGTAGATTGAAAGAAATCATGGCAGGTTTGCGACAGTTACCGATCGCAATGGAGAGGTTTTTAGAGATTCAGGAAAGGCAGATTGAGGAACTTTCCCACGAGTTCAATGAAACGCGCGATTTTATCTTTTTAGGGCGAGGAATTAATTTTCCTATTGCTTTGGAAGGGGCTTTGAAGTTGAAGGAAATTAGTTATATTCATGCTGAGGGTTATCCAGCAGGGGAGATGAAACACGGGCCGATTGCCTTATTGGATGCTAAAGTGCCGGTGGTGGCGATCGCTATGCCTGGTAGTGTTTATGAAAAGGTGCTTTCTAATGCCCAGGAAGCTAAGGCGCGAGATGCCCGTTTAATTGGGGTAATGCCGAAGGAACTTTTGACTGGGGGCGATGTTTTTAACGATGTTTTGCCTGTACCGATGGTGGATGAGTTACTGTCGCCAATTTTGACAGTAATTCCCTTGCAATTGCTGGCTTATCACATTGCGGCGCGGCGGGGTTTGGATGTGGATCAACCGAGGAATTTGGCGAAGTCTGTGACTGTGGAGTAGGGGGTTGGTGTGGTGTGCATTGGTGTCAACTGCCATCTGAAAGCCCGCTAGGGACTTAAGTCTCTGGCTAATAAATTAAGTCCTCTGAAGAGGACTAACTAAATTTAAAAGTTTTCTTAGTCCTCTTCAGAGGACTCGATCTTTGAGACAGGGGTTTTAACCCCTGTCGGACTAGACGAAAGAAGGATAAAGTTGTACACTAGCCCCAAAGTCCTATTAAATATTTCTTTTCCCTAGCCCCTAGCCCCTAGCTATTCCTTACCTACGGATCTACCCAACGGTCATCTGATTTAATCAAATTAATCAACTCTTCTACACCTCGATCTTCAGGCACTCGCTTAATCTCTTCCCGACCGCGATATAGAGAAATATAACCCGCCTGTTTCCCCACATAACCATAATCAGCATCGGCCATTTCCCCCGGCCCATTGACAATACAGCCCATTACTGCGATATCCAAACCTGTGAGATGTTTAGTAGCTTCTCTCACTTTGTGCAGAACTTCTTCCAAATTAAACAATGTGCGACCGCAGGAAGGGCAAGCCACATATTCTACCATTGTTTTCCGCAATCCCAAGGCTTGCAGAATGCTGTAACAAACAGGAATTTCTTTCTCCGGGGCCTCCGTAAGTGAGACGCGAATCGTGTCGCCAATGCCATCAGCTAACAATGTAGCAATACCAGCGGTGGACTTAATCCGACCGTATTCGCCATCGCCAGCTTCTGTAACGCCTAAATGTAGAGGATAATCCATGCCGTGCTCGTCCATCCTGCGGGCCATCAACCGATAGGCAGCCAACATTACAGGTACTCGCGAGGCTTTCATAGAAATTACGATATTGCGAAAATCCAAGGATTCGCAAATTTTGATAAATTCTAAGGCGGATTCTACCATCCCTTCAGGCGTATCGCCATAAGTAAACAGCATCCGTTCGGCGAGGGAACCGTGATTAACCCCGATTCGCATCGCTTTGCCTTGATCGCGGAGGGAAACTACCAAAGGCTCTAAGGTTTCGCGGATTTTTGCGCCAATTTCTTCAAATTCGTCTGGGGTGTACTCGCTTCTATCAGCTTTCGGCTTTTCAAATACATATAGTCCCGGATTAATTCTCACTTTGTCTACGTGCTTGGCCACTTCTAGAGCAATTTTCATGCCATTGTGGTGGACATCGGCTACGAGAGGTACTACTTGGTAGGTTGCGTGCAGTTTTTGCTTAATTTCGGCTAAGGCTTTGGCGTGGGCCATGCTGGGAACGGTGACGCGGACGATTTCGCAGCCAATCTCGTGGAGGCGGCGGATTCCGGCTACTGAACCGTCGATATCGAGGGTATCTTCGTTAATCATCGACTGAACGACGATGGGGTAGCCACCGCCGATGGTGACGCTACCGACTTTGACCGGCCGGGTTTTGCGGCGGTGGATGGTGGTGTCAAAGGTGGGTTGGCTTGATGCGGGTTTGGTTGGGTTGGGTAAGGTTTGCATGGTATGCAGGGTAGATTTTTGTAGCGAAAATCTCTGATTTGTGTCTCCTGCTTTTTAGAGTGCCATAGAAGGGGGCCGTTTGGACGCAGGGATGGGAAGAAACAGAGGTAAGATTGCGTTTTAGGACTTACGCAGGTCGTCCCAGAAACCGGGTTTTTGAGAGAATCTGTGGGTAAGGGCGAAATATTTTCGTAAAAAAACCCGGTTTCTTTGGTTGGGTGTGTCAGTCCTGTTTTTATTTTGATTTACTGTTGCAATTCGATCCCAATTATGAAAAGTATTGCTACAATTCTGATGTTGGGTTTCACTTCGTTACACCCAACCTCCGGCTACAACTATTACTATTGCTAATTATTTTAGGAGCGCAAAATCATGGGAATTGAGCGGAAAATGTGGCGAGGAATGTTTGCCCCTGGTGAAGTAGTTCAACTCAAACAGCCCTGTTTTACACCTGGACGATTGTTTGAACCAGGGAGATATATTGTTGGAGATTTACCAGATACTGCTTTCGACATGGGTTTAGTGGAACAATTACCACCCGTTAAAGGCAAGAGTGCTGAAATTAGGAATAACGAACCTTCCCCAGAAAATGAGGTCTCTTAAATTCACTCATTCAACTTTGTAACGCCGCCGTCCCGGTGGTTCTTTTACTACCCAGAGGGCGGCGTTACCAGCAATGTTAATTAACCATTCTGATTAATTTGTGCGATCAACTCTTTTAAAACTTCCTCTGCTTTGTCATTATCTATCTGACAAGTCCCTGCATTCTGATGTCCGCCGCCGCCGTATTTCAACATTAACTCCCCTATATTTGTCTGAGAAGTTTTGTTAAAAATTGACTTGCCAACTGCAAAAA
Source organism: Kamptonema animale CS-326 (assembly GCF_028330895.1). Lineage (NCBI taxonomy): Bacteria > Bacillati > Cyanobacteriota > Cyanophyceae > Oscillatoriales > Microcoleaceae > Kamptonema > Kamptonema animale. The sequence goes on from NZ_JAQMUA010000250.1 coordinate 56,622, forward strand.
CTGTATTTTGTTGCTTCAGTCCCCAAAGTACATGAATTGATATATTGCATTCTGGGAACAAAGCATAAATTGTAAATCTGTTGCCCGCATAAATCACCTCTTCATTCCGCAAATCTAAGACTACCAAATTCTGATAAACCTTTGCACATCGCTGGATTTGATCTTTAAACTTCTCTTCTTGCTCAAAGTAAAGGTCAACTCTCTCCTTCACATCTGGCAATTGCAATATTTCCTGAATAGAATGAGCTTTGCAGTAATCTATCAATTGCATCATTAGCTGATAATTCGAGATTCTAAACTCCCGAAATCTCCCCAACCCCGTCCTCGCATCCATCAAAAAATTTAACAACACCCAATTTTCAGGATGCAAAACTTCTTCTTGAGAAAATTGGGCAGAATCCGATTTATCAACTGCCTCCATCATCGCTTCAGAAATCTCAGTAAACTTTTCTTTGCCGCCATAATAACTATACAATACTCTCGCCGCCGATGGTGCATCTGGATCGATAATATGGTTATCTTGAATGTCCTGATTTCTGATAGTTTCGCTGAGGTGATGGTCGAAGGCTAAATAAACTCCTTCGATGTATGGCAAATTTGTGGTAATATCATTACTTGTCACTTCAATTTTTCCATCCTGCATATCTTTAGGATGGACAAACTTAATTTCATTAATCATGTCCAGTTCCTTTAAGAGAACGGCACAGACAAGACCATCAAAATCGCTGCGGGTGACTAACCTGTATTTTTTAGGGCTTCGCATAAGTTTCTCAGATGAGGGGGAAGTTAACATCAGATAATATAACGTATTTCCCGGACTTTTCCACTATGCCTGCTGACGCTTACGCTTGGATAGATAATTCTCTGGCTACTATTCACCGAGCTGAATGGTATCGGTCGGTGCAAACGATTCACGGCCGCCCCGGTGCTACAATTTTGCTAGAAGGTCGCGAACTTGTCAACTTTGCTAGCAATGATTATCTGGGATTGGCGGGTGATGAAAGGCTAATTCAAGCAGCAATTTCTGCTGTTAAAGAATTGGGAACGGGGAGTTCTGGTTCGCGATTGCTGAGTGGACATCGCCAGTTACATAGAGATTTAGAATTGGCGATTGCATCTTTTAAACAAACGGAAGATGCAATTGTATTTAGTTCGGGTTATCTTGCTAACTTAGGTGCGATTGCATCTCTTGTAAATAAGCGGGATCTAATTTTATCGGATCGCTACAATCATTCTAGCCTTAAAAACGGCGCGATACTCAGCGGCGCGACTGTATTAGAGTACAATCATTGCGATCTTAAGGATTTAAGAACAAAGTTGGAAGAACGCACTCGTTACCGCCGTTGTTTAATTCTTACCGATACTGTTTTTAGCATGGACGGTGATTTATGTCCCTTGCCAGAATTATTGGCAATAGCTGAAGAATTTAGCTGTATGCTATTAGTAGATGAGGCGCACGCTACAGGAGTTTTTGGTGAGAATGGTGCGGGTTGCGTCGAGCATTTCGGTTGTACTGGGAAACCATTAATTCAGGTTGGAACTCTCAGTAAAGCTTTAGGAAGTTTAGGCGGGTATGTTGCTGGTTCTAGCTCATTAATTGACTTTCTCCGTAATCGAGCGCCTAGTTGGATTTATACCACAGGATTGACACCGGCAGACACGGCTGCTGCTTTAAAAGCTGTAAATATTGTCCGCGCAGAACCACACTTGCGCCACAAATTATGGGAAAATGTGGAAAGTCTTAAAACCTTGCTCGATCGGCAGATTCCTAACTGGAAGAGTACAGATAAAAATCATCCTGACTGGAATCTTCACCGCAATTTAGAAAGTGAAAGTAAAGAGAATTACCAATCAGCAATTACCCATTCATATTCCCCAATTTTTTGCTTTCTATTAAAAGATGCAGCTCAAGCTTTAGCAGTAGGAAAACAATTGAAAGAACAGGGAATTTTCGCACCCGCAATTCGACCTCCAACTGTTAATTCTAGCCGCATTCGCGTCTCCCTGATGGCAACTCATAAGTCAGTACATATTGAAAAGTTGGTTGAAGCTTTGAGGGTATCCCATTTTTGAAAAGATATAACCCTCCAGCCCAGCGCGGTTTTATTCTCGGAAAAACCGCGATTTTGTAGGGGTAGTGCCCCATAGGTGTCAACTTAGGCTCAAACCCTTAGTCCGACAGGGGTTAAAACCCCTGTCTCAAAGATCAAGTCCTCTGAAGAGGACTAATGAATTTAACAATTTTCTTTAGTCCTCTTCAGAGGACTTTAGCTATTAGACGGGGGTTTTAACCCCTGGCGGGCTTTCGGCTTACCCCTCACCAACTCCTGCCTCCTGCCTCAATACTACTTACCTACCAACTGGCGAAACTTTTTCTTGAACTTATTCTTATAAACATAAAAAGTCCGCTGTAAATCCTCAGTTGTTAAAGCCATCTCCGCCTCTAAACCAGTCCTTCCCCAAGCATCCTCCTGGCACTTACGCCGACAGAAATTCATCGGTTCCGAGTAAACTTCAGAAGTAGAAAGAGTAGGCTTCGGCCCACACCAGTGAATCACAGTCGCGGCAGCATCACCTCCGGGCCCCGCCGCCTCAATTGGGAACCTTTTTCTCAGTAAATTCTGGTCAAAATCTGGCACTAACAATTGCATATCTACATTCTGCACCCGCGCTCTACCTTCCTGAGCCGCACGGGAAATCATAAAGTTCAAAAATCCCATCTCTCCATACTTAAATATCCCTGGATACTGAGCAATGAAATCCAAAATTTCTACATACTCATCCAAGCTGAAAATTCCCCGCTTAGCAAAGAAAGTACCCGTGCAGAAATAGCGAGAGCGGTAATCTTGCCAGCGAAAATCTGGAAAATGCTTCTCAATCCCCGGAACATCAAAGAAAAACTTAGAAATATCTGCATCTGAGTAATTGGCCTCAGTCTGGTCAATAACAAAATCAAAATTATTAAAATCGGCAAACTGAAGAATATCTCCCCAGACAATTGTATCCGCATCTAATACCAGAAAATTCGACCAAGGACTTTCCCAAAATGCAATCATTTTAGTTTTTCCCCAGCCAAAACTTTTCTTCCTCAGAAGTTCGCTCGATACATTATCGTGATTGATAACACGCACTCCATAGGACTTTTCTAGGGGGGCCACTGAAAACGAGCCATCAATCAGCAAACAAATCGGAACATCCCCCAAGAAATACCGGATGCTGGCACAGCAACCTTTAGCAAAAAGATAATCTTGGTCGCAACAGGCGATGATAATGCCAAAGTCTTCCATATATACCTCACGATTTTACTAATTTCCAAAACAATATTTTCTGGGTTTCCCCTAAGTCAACAGCCTCGATTTTATACTTACCTTCTTGCTCAAGTCCAGAGCGCAGTTTGTCAGGGTTTCCGTATATAAACACATCGCTAAAAGCGCTGACGATTTTAGCGCTTGTTTGTTCCTCTACTAATTTAATTTTAGTTGGTATTGAGGAATCTAGGTGAAACAATTGCATACTCACTTTGGGCGCGAATAAATAACTCATCGATAGTATTTGACCGAGAGAAATATTAGATGTATCGCTAAGCACAAGGGGTTTTTGGGTTTCATTAACTATGCGAGCCATTTGGGGATTTTGTCTGCCGGATTCCTTATTCCACCAATTATCAGCTTGCAGGCTGAGTGCCGAGGATACCAAGCCGCTCCCTAGCAGTAGAATAGTAATTGCTCTCCACACTTGCAGTTTCCAGTCTTTTGTAGATGGCATGGTAAGTTTAGTTGCCAACAGGTAAGCAACAGCGATTTCAATCCCCATGTAAGTCGGAAATAAATATCGGCTCTTAGTAGATATTATACTTCGATCTATTATATCTACTAACATTAGTGGCACAGCGCAAGAGCTAATCAATATCGCTACAAAAATCCAAGCTCGTTTGGGAGTATCTAGGCATAAAAAATAAATCCCATATCCCACCATAATTAATAAAATAAAAGTTGCTAGCGTTAACGGAATTAAATATAATAAAGGAGATTTAGATGTTAGACCAAAATCTATAAATATACGTCCGATATTCGCCGCCCAATTATTCAATAATGACAGCCTATTTATCTCTAAGTCTGACCAGGCAGTTGCTACGGTTGCCGCCAATTTATTAGTAACTAAAATCGCTAGCCAAGGTAGGAAGGTAATTAAAGCTGCAACAGATGCTATTACCCAAGCAATTACTCTTTTGGTTAGGTGAAAATTGGCCTCGACAAATACATAAATGCCACTACCGATAGCAACTAAACCTGTAAATAAGTGAGTGTAAAGCCCCAAAGCTAAGCTTACCGCATACAGGCTCCAACTGAGCCAAGTTTGAAGCCGTAAAGCTCGTAGGAGTGAAGCACTGGAGAGCAAAATTATTACTGCCCACAAACTATAGGGACGTGCTTCTTGAGCGTAGAGCAAATGGAAGGGAGAAACGGCTACTAATCCAACTGCAAGCCATGGCACTTTCGGGGCTGAAAATAATTCTTGACACAACCAATAGATACCAGGAAAAGTAAGTAGGCTAATCAAAGCTGAGAAACTTCTTGTACTGGTGGGAGAGCTACCGAATATTTGTACCCAAAATCTGGTAATTATAAAATATAGCGGGGGGAGTTGAGGTTCTTCTACTGCTAGACCTCTAATTGTATCTGCGAGGTTTTTTTCAGAATTAGGTTGCTGATATTGCATTAAATCTTTAGCAGCAATTACGCGACCGTTAGCTACTTGGCTCAATACTTCTACTTCTGTGTAGCCAGATACTCGCAGAGAAGTAAAAACTTCATCGTACCAATAAAATTTATTGCCAAGATTAGTAAACCGAAAACATATTCCTATTACCAATAAAACAATGATGAAAAACTGTAATTGGCTTTTCATAATTATTAGAAAACATAACTATGAAAGAGTATAACACAAATAATCTTGGTTGTCCCTTCCAGTATAGAAAGTTCTAAGTTGTCCTCAAAAACCGCAGATTGGTGCAGAAAGCCAAACCGATTGTTGCCGATCTTGTCTAAATCTAGCTCACATTGACTTCTAGCGCGATCGCCCCCATCCCTTAACTCTACTTTTAGATCGAGCATTGGCCTTCAATCTTCCAGAATCCTAGCAGGTGCAGACAGTAAAGCAACGCTAACCTCGATTCAGATCGTTGACTTAAAATAAAATTATGTTAAAATACCCAGTTATGAGTCAGGGCATCTGTGCAGAAGTCTAAAAATAGGCGATCGCACTAGCGAGTAACAGTCACGCAACGCACAGGGGGGCAAGCAAAACGCGGCTGGTACTCAAAATAAAACCCTGTCAATTGGTGGGAATTAAATTTTCTCCCTTGCTCCCCCAAAAATGGAGAAAATTACCCTTAAGTTGCTGTCAGCTTTAAGCTCAGGTTAAAAAGCTTGACACCGTTACCTTCCAGGCAGTAAAAGAATATTGTCAATCAAGTAAGAAACAAGACAACCTAGCAGTTGGAACTTGATTCTAAATTTAGATGTTGAGTGTGAGGGCGTGAGGAATAATGAATAAAACTTTTTGGAATCTATTACTAGCATCTCCAGCCATGTTGGGGATGTCTTCAATCATCTGTGCCGCTGCGATCGCGCAAGAAGCGCCCACAACCCCTGAAACCACCCAGGTAGCGACAGCTCAAGCTTCCGATCTCACTGTTGCTGAACCAATTGCCGTCCCAGAAACGCTGACCCTAAACACCAGCGCTTCCCCAGCAGAGGAAATTGCAGCAGTTACCCCCCTAGAGACTAAAAACGAAGCACCAACAGAGTCAAGCAGTAATGCCCAGATTCTTGGGAGCGACATCCAGTTAATTCCAGATGCGGCTACCACCGCGCCAGTGAGTACCCCTGCTCCCCTGGAAATTAGCACCGTACCCTCAGCATCCAATCTCTCGCTTCCAACCACCTCGCTCCAGACGGCTCCGGCAACTCCAGCCCCCGCCGCCTTCCCTGAACCAATAGCTCAAGTCCCTGCCGCTGCGCCAACTTCCCCCATGGGCGGGCCCATCCTACCAGCATCGCCCTCAATGCAGCCCAGCGGTCAAGCATCTGGGTCATCAAGCGGTATGGCTCAGGTGACATCTGTTTCCCAGTTGTCTGACGTGCAGCCTACAGACTGGGCATTCCAAGCCTTACAATCCCTAGTCGAGCGCTACGGTTGTATCGCAGGTTATCCCGACGGCACATTTCGAGGCAACCGAGCATTAACTCGTTACGAATTTGCCGCAGGTTTGAACGCTTGCTTAGACCAGATCACCAGACTGATCGGTGGAGCTACTGGTAACTTTGTCACCAAAGAAGACTTAGCCATACTACAACGTCTGCAAGAAGAATTTGCCGCTGAACTGGCTACCTTACGGGGACGGGTGGACGCACTAGAAGCACGGACAACTGAACTCGAAGCTAATCAGTTCTCCACCACCACCAAGCTGAGCGGAGAAGCGATCTTTGCCGTCAGCGATAGCTACGCGGGAGATATTTCTCTCAATGACGACGAGGATGACGATAACGATGACAGCACCAGCACTAACCTGGGCTATCGGGTGCGGCTCAACCTCAACACCAGCTTTACTGGTCGAGACTTATTGAGAACCCGCTTGCAAGCCAGGAACGTTGCCAGATACGATCGCCCCGAAGCGAACAATACCAACATGGCCCGCTTAGGCTTTGACGGTGACGATGGCAACAACTTTACACTAGACCAAGCGTGGTATCGTTTCCCCGCAGGTCGCGCTACAGTCTGGTTTGGCCCGAAAGGACTCTCCATCGACGACATTGCGGAAACGATCACTCCCTTCAACAACAGCGGTGGTGGTGCCGTTTCCCGATTTGGACAGCGTAACCCCGCCGTGTACAGAGGCCCTGAAGGTGCTGGTGTGGGTATCAATTACTCTTTCAGCAGGAACTTCCGGGCCCAGATAGCCTACCTAGCTAATGATGTGGATGCTCCTAACCCCCAAGAAGGCCGGGGAGTTTTCACTGGTTCCTACACTGCGCTTGGTCAGTTAGCCTTCTCTCTGGGGTCAGGGTTGGATGTGGGCCTGACTTACGCCCATAAATACTTCCGAAGTGGCAGTGTCGGTATTAGTGGCGGTACGGGTAGTAACTTAGCTGAACAGCCTTTTGGAAGCGGCGCTACCTCCTCAGATAACTTTGGCGCTCAATTTAATTGGAAACCCAGTACGCGCTTTAATCTGGGCGGTTGGTTCGGCTACACCCGCGCTAACCAAGAAAGAGGAGGTAACGATGAAGCCACAATTATGAACGCGGCTATTACTCTAGCATTCCCAGATTTAGGTCGGCGAGGCAACCTATTAGGTTTCGTCGTGGGTGTACCGCCAAAAGTTACGGATAGCGACGGCCGAGAAGATGATGAAACTTCCTTGCACATCGAGGGTTTCTATCGCTTCCAAGTAAATGATTTTATCTCAATTACTCCCGGTGTTTTTGTGATTACTAATCCGAATCACAATGAGGACAGTGACACAATTTTTGTAGGTGTTTTGCGGACTACCTTTAGTTTCTAGGTATCAGCAGCATCTATAGGACTTAGGCACATAACTAGGATGTTTTATCATTAGCTAAGGCGAGTAACTGAGCGTAGCGTTTGCGTAGTTAAGTTTTTCTCTTTCCCTTGATTTAACATCGAGAATGTTTAAGTCCCGATCTAGTTAAAATTAAAAAAGCGGCTGAAAATTGCCGCTTTTTTATTGAGATTTAGCCATATATAGCTGAAGAAAAAAGGAATAATACCAAGGAATTGCAGCAATTAATTAACGTCCTAATGCGGGCAGTTTAACAATTAACAGTTAACAATTAACAGTTAACAATTAACTATTAACCATTAACAGCAAAATGTTTTTCGATAATTCCAGGGATTTTTGCGGGTTCGATGCGGCTATAGCGAGTTTTATCGGGCATCAAAATAATGTTTGGCCCTGCTTTGCACTGTTTAAGACATCCCGTTCCCTGAATAGTTACGTGGTCTTCCAAGCCGCGATCGCTTAACGCAGTTTCCAAGGCCTGACAGATGGCTCTACCGCCCCGCTTCTGGCAGTCAGACTTTTGACAGACCAAAATTTTAGCCTTAGCTTGAGGGCAATTTGCCTTGGGAGTAACCTTTTTGGCAGAGTCAATATCTCCCCCTTGGCAAGGGATAATAGGAGAGCGATCGCCACAGGAAACAGACAGAGCCGAAGCCAGTTTTTCAATAGATATATCCTCGAAACTTCGAGGCTTGGGAGCCTGGAAATTACCACCAATTAAGGGAGTGATGCTATAAGCTTTCAGTTTAGTTTTGCCATTGTCCAAGTTGAGTTTTTTCTCTCCTACAACCCGAACCGCTAAACCCCGCTTTGCGATTGGAAGCAGAGGCGATGTCTCCGGTTGGCTACGCTTACGCAACTCTTTAGAAATTTTGACGACATACTCCTCCCCCGATGCTGCGGCGATTCGCAAGTAGGAGAGTTTGTAACCATCTTCAAGAATAGAACCGACGATCTGCCCCTCAAGGCTGAATTCTGATACTTCTTTGCGTGATTTACACATGGTTCTAGATTGGTTATAAGTTAACGTTTCAAATTGCTTGCCTCTAGTCAAGCGCTACTAGCTGTTTTTCCAGCACCCTTCCAAACAGGCTTCCAACTCCCAGCGGGGCGATCTATATTGCCTTAATACACTCTCTAACTGAGTAGCTTGCAGAGCACTGTTGATTTGCACCCGCAAAGGTTTGTTAATAGCGCACCAGCAGGTAATCTCTAACTCCTGCAAACGCTGGTAAACTTGCCAGCGATCTACCCAACTGACCTCAACAATGTGACATGGTTCTGATTCTAGCTCTGATTTATTCATAAATGAAATCCATTTGCACTAATTTTTGTGACTGATGACAGGGAGAGAGAAAGGAAAAACAAGGATATACAAGAGCGTAGCTCAAGGATAATTGTTAAGACAGCAGGTATAAATCTTAAAAATTTAACTCTCTGTCTGTATATTCTTCCTTCCCATGAAGTCCTGATTCTCCAGAACGCCTGTTAGATAGTTACTTTATAGACTATAACGCAAGTGCGAGTAATTCTCAATAGACCTGCAAGAAAAATTTACCAACTTGTAAGTATTCCCAGTAGCCTGCTTGGCTGAGCTTGACTCCGTGATTCAGCGTGGTAAACTAAGCGGATTGGCAATAAACTCTGCCTATTGAGAGGGAACAGACTATGGCTGAAACTCACAGTGCAGTGCGCCCGTTTGGCCACCTTGCCGACAATCCAATTTTGCTCGAACATTCAGTCACAGCTCCCGTCTGTGAAGGCATGAATGCTCTGCTGGCAAGTTTTCAGGCCCTTTACTTGCAATATCAAAAGCACCATTTTGTTGTTGAGGGAGCGGAATTTTACTCTCTCCACCAGTTTTTTGAAGACAGTTACGGCGACGCTCAAGATCACGTCCACGAATTGGGCGAACGCTTGAATGGGTTGGGCGGTATTCCTGCGGCTGGCTTTAGTAAGTTAGCAGAGCTCTGTTGCTTTCAACCGGAAGCTGACGGTGCTTATTCCTGTCGCCAAATGCTCGAACACGATCTGAGTGCGGAGCAAGCGATTATCAGTTTGTTACGCCGTCAAGCCGGACAAGCGGAAAGTTTAGGCGATCGCGGTACGCGCTACTTATACGAAAAAATCCTGCTCAAGACAGAAGAGCGAGCTTATCATCTAGCTCACTTCCTAGCGCCCGATACTTTGGTGCAGTTGAGCTTGAACTAAATAGAAGGAGGAATTAAAAATTAAAAATTAAAAATTAAAAATTAAAAATTAAAAAAGTGAAACCTCTTTTAATTTTCTTTGCGTTGCATTTTTAGTTTTGCATTTTTAATTTTTAATTCTTCAGCGTTACACATAAGAAAAAAAGAGCCTGAGAGCTGTACCTCTCAGGCTTTTTGTGTTGGAGCTGGAAAGGAAATGTAACTGGATTTGGCAACATCTGCCCACAGCGAAGGAACCGCGATCGCGAAACTCTCGCTTCCTAACTCCCAAGTTTAGAAAAACTAGCCGTTTGCCCACCTATGCAAAATTTCCACCGCAAACAGCAGCGAGCTTGTTCTCTAACCTTGTCTTATCAGAGAGGAACATATCCATAGCCATCTGAATAACACTCTAGACTTACTAAAATTATTTGTCAATAACCTCTAAAAAATTTTTTTGCCTTAAAAACCACCAACTCAGCATTTACGACTCGAAAACGCTTTGCTTGTATGTATTAAAGCCATTGTTAAAATATATTACAGCTAATTTACCCCATAACTAATGAAATATTTTATAAATAGCCCTTGACAAACCAGAGGAAATTATTGATTATTAATTTCAATAAGCTTTAACCAGCTTAAAACCTACTGACTCAAGAGGTGAACCCATGACCAACATGGTCGCAAAATCCTTTCCAGGCGAAGGAAAATCCTTTCCCTGGTGGGCGGGGAATGCCCGCTTAACAAACCTTTCCGGCCGACTGCTGGGAGCCCACGTTGCCCACGCAGGCCTAATCGTCCTCTGGGCGGGAGCCTACACCCTATTTGAACTCTCCCGCTTCAACCCAGAGCAACCCATGTACGAACAAGGCTTAATCCTGCTGCCCAACTTAGCGCGGCTCGGCTTTGGCGTTGGAGCCGGGGGTCAAATTGTCGATACCTACCCCTACTTCGCGATCGGAGTCATCCACCTGATTAGCTCAGCATTTCTCGGCTTCGGCGGTATCTTTCACTCCCTCAAAGGGCCCGAAACCCTAGAAGAAAGAACCCCCTTCTTCGGGTATCGCTGGGAAGACGCAGACAAAATGACCACCATCCTCGGCATTCACCTAACTTTGTTGGGTCTAGGTGCTGCCTTGTTGGTGGCCAAAGCCATGTATTTTAGTGGGCTTTATGATACCACAATCCAGAACGTGCGGGTGATTTCCAATCCCACCCTCAACCCCGCCACCATTTTCGGCTACCTCTTCGGAGTCAACGGCAAAAACTGGATTGCTGGAGTTGACAACCTCGAAGATGTCGTCGGCGGTCACATTTGGGTCAGCATCCTCTGCATTGGCGGCGGTTTCTGGCACATCAGCACTCAACCCTTCCCTTGGGCAAAACGGCTGTTTGTCTGGTCAGGGGAAGCTTACCTTTCCTACAGCCTGGGAGCCTTAGCCTTAATGGGGTTCATCGCTACCTATTTTGTCTCAGTTAACACCCTGGTTTACTCAGAAGAATTTTTTGGCCCGGCTTTAAATATCGGTTTTGAGCAATTCCCTTACTTCCATCGCGGCGAAATGCTCACTTCTCGCGTTTGGCTAGCAAACGCGCACTTCTGGCTGGCCTTCTTCCTGTTACAAGGGCATATTTGGCACGCCTTGCGAGCCGCAGGATTTGACTTCCGCCAAGGCAAAGTTGTCGAGCCCACCCGCGAAGATATTCAGCCAGAAAGCCGCCAAGTCGCGATGAATCCAGCCAGTTAACTATCGTCACGCCGCCATTCTGGGCGGTCAATAATCCCTCAGTTTTGCTCAATTTAGGAGTTAAGTACAAATGCAAGCAATAGCTGATTCAACATCAATACCACCAACAGAAAACCCAGAACAAGAGTATGGCTGGTGGGCGGGAAATGCCCGTTTCACTAATCTTTCAGGACTACTTTTAGGAGCCCATGTAGCTCATGCTGGCTTAATAACACTCTGGGCTGGGGCGATGACTCTGTTTGAGCTCTCCAATTTCAACCCCGCACAACCGATGTTTGACCAAGGTTTAATCTTGCTTCCCAACTTAGCGCGGTTAGGCTTTGGCGTTGGCGTGGGCGGTCAAGTTGTCGATACTTATCCTTACTTTGTCATCGGTGTTTTGCACCTAATTAGTTCTGCTGTTCTCGGTGCTGGCGGTCTTTATCATTCCCTACTTGGCCCTAGCATTTTACCGAAAAATCATACTTTTTTTGGCTCTTTCGGTTACGACTGGGAAGACAAAGACAAGATGACAACTATCATTGGCATTCACTTATTACTGCTAGGTTTAGGTGCGTGGTTATTGGTAGCGAAAGCCATGTTTTGGGGCGGTGTTTATGACCCCATTGCCGCAGATGTCCGAGTTATTTCTAACCCTACGCTCAATCCTGGCCGCATTTTTGGCTATCTCTTCGGTTTCTGGGGTTCGCAAGGTATGGCCGCAGTTAACAATCTTGAAGATGTCATCGGCGGTCATATTTGGGTGGGGATTCTCTGTATTAGCGGTGGTTTTTGGCACATCTTTACTAAGCCTTTTCGTTGGGCCGAGCGCCTGTTGTTTTGGTCGGGTGAAGCCTATCTTTCTTACAGCTTAGGTGCTCTGGCTTATATGGGCTTTTTGGCAGCCTATTTCGTAACCGTAAATAACACCGTTTATCCAGAGGTTTTCTACGGCCCTGTGGGTTTAACTGACCCTGATGCGGTTGTGATTTCTTCCCGGACTTGGCTGGCAACTGCTCACTTTGTCTTAGCAGTTGTAGTCTTATGCGGTCACATTTGGCACGCGCTGCGCGTGCGGACAAAAGCGGTGGGATTTGATTTTCGTTCTGGGGAGTTTGTGAAGCAATCTCCTAGCGATATTCAAGTTGAAACTGCAATGGGTTCAATGAGCTTTTCTGATGTGACTGTAACTTTCTTGCGGAATTTACCGATTTATCGCAAAGGTTTATCTCCCATTGTCAGAGGGTTAGAGGTCAGCTTGGCTCACGGATATTTTCTAGTGGGAATCTTTGTAGTATTGCTTCCTTTGCAACAAAAGAGCTTAGCACCTTTGGCTGGGTTGCTTGCTACCCTCGCAGTAGTGATAATTTTGGCAATGCTGCTTTCTATTTATGAGCATGGAAAGCGGGAAAAAGGCAATGTTTTCTATTGGCAAAAAACACCTGAAGATTGGAGCTTATTCCGGGGTGGTTTTGTTCTTGGCGGTTCTAGTGGAGCTTTCTTAGCTTATTTACTGCTAGAAAACTTTGCGGGGATTGATGCAATTTTGCGAGGTGTTGTGAACTAAAGCAGGACTTATAAAATTTATCCGTAATGCCGCCAACAGACGCGGTTTCTTTACCGCCAGGATGGCGGCGTTACGTCCAGCTTACGTAAGTCTTGTTTTAGTTTTCCGCTACAGAAACAGAGTTTTGGCGAATTGCCTTACTCTGTTTCTTAATCAAGATTTATGGAAATTGTTTATAAACTTGAGAGAATTGATCTATGAATGTTGTAATTTACTGTTTCTGTACCTGGACGCTACTTGTTCTATTTTTATGGAGTGTTTGGCAAGCATTACGAGAGGGAATTTCCCAACTCACGCGGCTGCATAAAATTCCCTGTTCTGACTGTGAGTTTTTTACTAATGACTATCGCCTTAAATGTACGGTAAGACCTTTTAGTGCTTGTACGGAGGAGGCTATTGGCTGTTCTGACTTTGAACCAAGAACTAGTTCTTGTAATGCTTGTCAGCAACGTTGCAGTAAGTTTTAATCGTAATATTTTGTTTGGAGGATTTTGAGATGTCTTTTTACAAATCTAACTCACTCAAAGCTGAACTTAATCAAAGAGGATGTCGCTTGACTCCTCAACGAGAAACTATTTTGAATGTATTTCAAAATTTGCCAGAAGGCAATCACTTAAGTGCCGAAGATTTGTACAATATTTTGAAGAGTCAAGGAGAAACTATCGGTCTTTCTACTGTGTATCGAACTCTGCATTTAATGGCGAATATTGGCATTTTGCGGGAATTAGAACTGGCAGAGGGTCACAAACATTATGAACTTAATTTCCCTCAATCTCATCACCATCATCATTTAGTTTGTCTGCAATGTCATAAGACGTTTGAATTCAATGATGAATCAATTTTAAAGATTGGTAATAAGCAGGTTGAAAAAGCAGGTGTAGAACTCCTAGACTGTCAGTTGACAGTTAGGACAGTTTGTATAGAAGCTTTGCAGGAGGGTTGGCCTTCTTTACTTCCTAGCAATTGGCTATGTTCGAGACATCACTCGGAAAGGTAAGCTAATGGCTAATGGCTAATGGCTAATGGCTAATTG